>CAYYSD010000006.1:0-47082 GCA_964474285.1 uncultured Anaerolineaceae bacterium
GGGGGCCGGGGTCCACGGTGGCCACGTGGTCGCTGAGGGCGACATGCAGGCGATCATGGAGAGCGAGGGCAGCATCACCGGCGCTTACCTCAGCGGACGCAAGCAGATCGCGGTGCCGCGGGAGCGGCGCGAGGGCAGCGGGAAAGCGCTCGTGATTCGCGGAGCGCGGGAGAACAACCTGCGCAACCTGGACGTCGAGATCCCGCTCGGGAAACTCGTCGCGGTGACGGGCGTGTCCGGGTCGGGGAAGTCCTCGCTGATCACCGAGATCCTGGTGAAGCGCGTCTCGCAGGCGCTGCATGGGTCTCGCCAGCGGCCCGGGAAACACGATGCCCTCGAAGGCATCGAGCATATCGACAAGATTGTGGACATCGATCAAACGCCGATCGGACGCACGCCGCGCTCGAACCCGGCGACCTACACGGGCGTGTTCACCATCATCCGCGACATGTTTGCATCGGTGCCCGAGGCGAAGGCACGCGGATACAAGTCCGGCCGTTTCAGCTTCAACGTGAAGGGCGGCCGTTGCGAGGAGTGCACCGGGGACGGCTACAAGGTCGTCGAAATGCAGTTCCTGCCGGACGTCACGGTGCCGTGTGAGGTGTGCCACGGGCAGCGGTACAACCGCGACGCGCTCGAAATCCTCTTCCGCGGCAAAAACATCGCCGAGGTGCTCAACATGACCGTGTCGGAGGCGAACGAGTTCTTCGACCGCTTCCCGCGGGTGAAGCGGATCATGGAGACGCTGGAGGCAACGGGGCTCGGCTACATCCACCTCGGGCAGCCGGCCACCACGCTTTCGGGAGGCGAAGCTCAGCGCATCAAGCTTGCGAGCGAACTCTCCCGGCGTTCGACCGGCAAGACGCTCTACGTGCTCGACGAACCGACGACGGGCCTGAGCTTCCAGGACGTGGCGCACCTGCTACACGTGCTCCAGCGGCTTGCGGATGCCGGTAACACGGTGCTGGTCATCGAGCACCATCTCGACGTGATCAAGGCCGCGGACCACCTGATCGACCTTGGGCCCTTCGGTGGAGACCGGGGCGGCGAACTCATCGTTACAGGTACGCCGGAGGAAGTGGCGGCGCATCCGACGAGCTTCACAGGCGCCTATCTCCGCCCGATCCTGGCCGATGCCGGGACGCTGCCGCCGGAGACCGTCTCCCGCCGCTTGCCGAGCCCGGCGGAAGTGGCAGCTGCGGCTGCCGCCGAACGCATGGCGGCGCGTGTCGAACGCGAATCCGCCGGAGCGAACGTGCCGCGGCCGATGACGAAGGCGGCAGAGAAGCGCGCCCGCCAGGCAGCGAGGCCACGAAAAGAGACGGCGAGCGAGCGCGGCCTCCGCGAGCATCGCGAGCGGCAGACGGCGGCGGCCGGGGAGAGCGACGCGTCCTGAACCCCTGACGGGCGCACAGAGCGGAGCCCGCGAGTGGTACGAACGGTGGCGTCCACCCAACGTTCACGCTCTTGCCGTGATGGTTACGCCGCCGCGTGACGATGATTCTGATGCGCCAATCTGGCGCAATGCGCCTTCGAGTGTACGAAAACGCAAACCCGGCGAAAGCCGGGGACGCAAAGCCACGGGTCTAACCCCCTTCACGGGGCACGACAGCCGGGTCGCCGAATCGCCGGAGAGCTCCCAGCGAAAGCCTGGAGGCCTCCTGCATGTCCGCCAACATGGGAGACATTGCCCTGTCACCCGCGCTTCAGGACCGGACCCCATCGCAAGCTGGACCGGCGGCCGAAGTGGCTGTGCGCCCGTCTCCCGCGGCGCCGGCGCCCTCCGTGACTGCCTCCAACCGCCTGCTTCCGCTCTACATCTCAATCTTCTGCGTCGGGGGCCTGACGGCTGGCGCCGTGGGACTGATCGCCGGCCCGGTTCACGACCCTATCGCGCTCGGGGCGGTGCTGCTGTTCGTGGCGATCACCGAACGCGTCTCTGTGCCCCTGTACTTCGACGGGCGTCTCTCGCTCAGCTTCACCGGCGTCGTTGTGGCGGCTCTGCTCCTCGGGCCCTCCGCCACTGTCGCCGTCTGTGTCACGATCGCTGTGGCCGGATTCCTCTCGAGCGATCGATCGGGACGCAAGCTCGCCTTCAACCTGGGTCAACACATTTTCGCAGGCATGGGAGCATGGCTCGCCGCTTCCACAGTGGCGCCGCACCTGGGCTTTGCGCACGACGGAACCATGGTCATCGCGGGCGCGATGGCCGGCGGGGTGCTCTTCGGTCTCACAACCTTTGCGGTGGCGGGGGCGATGGCGCTCTCATCCGGGCGCCGGTTGCTCGACACCCATCGGAAGGCCTTCGGGTGGATGTTCCCGCACTACCTCGCCCTCGGCGCGGTTGCAGGAGGCCTGGTGGTGGTTTACCGCACGAGCGGAGTGGTCGGCGTCGCTGTGATGGCCCTGCCGCTGGTGATGAGCCGCTACGCGATGAAACAGGTCATCGATAAGACCCGGAGCGGCGTAGTAGACCTCGAGCGGTCTCACACGGCCCTGCAGGCAGCGCACACGGACGTGCGAGCCATGATCGAGGCCATCCCGGACGCGATCTATCAGCTCAGCAGCACGGGGGTGTTCACGGCGCATCGCAGCGGTGGCGGCAGCAACGCGGTTATCGGTGAAGACGTGGTGGGCCGGCATGTCGTGGAGGTGCTCCCGGCCACGGTCGCGCTCTCCCTCGTCCAGCAGATGGAAGAGGCCCGCCGGACGAACCAGGTGCAGCTGGTTGAATACCGTCTCGACCGCGCACCCGCGACTTCGGACTTCGAAGCTCGGGTGGTGCCGGCAGGGGCGGGCTTTCTGCTTATGGTGCGCGACATCACCGAGCGGAAGCGCGTCGAGGAGGCTCGCCGGCAGGCGGAAGAGATCCTCCGGACGGTCACTTCCACCGCCCCGCTCCTGCTGTTCGCAGCCGACGCCGAGGGCACGACAACGCTGGTCGACGGGCAGGGCCTGGCCGTCCTCGGCCTTGAAAGCGAACAGATCATCGGGACGCCCGTCTGGAACGTCCTGGGGGACGAAGACGAGGGCCGAGCCTGCTTCGCGCGCGCAATCTGCGGCGAGTCGTTCGGTTCCAGCCATGAAGTCGATGGGCACATCTTTGAAGTGCATTACGCACCGAAGCATGGCCTGCGCGGCGAAGTCACGGGGATCATCGGCGTCGCGCTCGATGTCACGGAGCATCGCAAGGTCGAGGCGGCGATGTTCCAGACCCAGAAGCTCGAAAGCCTCGGCGTGCTCGCGGGCGGCGTTGCACACGATTTCAACAATCTGCTCGTGGGCATCCTTGCGAACGCCGGGCTGGCGCTCGGGGAGCTCAGTGCGGACGACCCGGCGCGCGACACGATCAAGCAGATCGAACTCGCCGGCCATCGCGCGGCGGACCTGGCGCGACAGATCCTGGCGTACTCTGGAAAGGGCCGCATCGTCGTCCAGCCGCTGAACCTCAACTCGCTTGTCGAGGAGACGGCGGGGCTCCTGCGCGTGTCCATCAAGAAGGGCGCCCGGTTGAGCTTCTCGATGGCGCCGGGACTCTCTGCCATCGAAGCCGACGCCACCCAGCTCAGGCAGGTGGTGATGAACCTGGTGGTGAATGCCTCGGACGCCATCGGCGAGTCCGAGGGCGAAATCCGCGTGCGGACCGACCTCATCCACCTCACCGCGGACGAAGCGCGAGACCGTTTCCCGGCGGCGAACCTCGTAGCAGGTGAGTACGCCTGCCTCTCCGTATCGGACACGGGTTCGGGCATGGACGCCACCACCCGCGCCCGCATCTTCGAGCCGTTCTTCACGACGAAGTTCACGGGCCGCGGTTTGGGCCTCGCCGCTGTGCTCGGCATCGTGCGAGGCCATCGCGGCGGTCTCAGGGTCGAAAGTGAGCCGGGCGTCGGCACCACGTTCGAACTGGTATTCCCAATCGTGGCGGACGCAGCCGTACCGCATCATCCGGTCGCGCGCCCTTCGGCGGTCGAATGGACGGGCCACGGAAAGGTGTTAATCGTCGATGACGAAGACACGGTGCGCACGGTGACCGCCCGCGCGCTCAAGAAGTTCGGATTCGAAGTCCTCCAGGCAGCGGATGGGCAGGCGGGGGTGGACCTCTACGAAAAGCATGCCGATGAGCTCGAATGCGTCTTGCTGGACATGACGATGCCGCGCCTGAACGGGGCCGAGGCGTTCCACAAGATTCGCGACATCCGCCCGGACGCGCGTGTCATCCTGATGACGGGCTACGCCGAAGAGGAGGTCGCATCGAGGTTCGCGGGACAGGGGCTGTCCGGGTTCGTGCAGAAGCCATACGACCTGGCTGCGCTGCGCGAGACGATGCGCACGGTGATCGAACCGGAGGCCGCGTGATGAAACGAGTCCCAGAAGCCGGAAATGCGATCGCTTCAGAAACAGGAAAGCCCGGGATGGCAGCCCCGGGCGTCCTCCACGGAAACAACATCCGTTCTGATCATCGGTACGCTGCCGGGATACTTGAGGGTTCTATCCGGGGGGCAACCCGGTTTGCCAGGAATCCTGTGAGCGGAGGGGGGAGGTCGACCGTCTTCTGATTTCGGGAGAAATGTTGAGGGCGGGCCTGCCAGCCCGCCCTCAATGGATGTTTCTCCGCTTACCAGCTAACTGACCAGCTGACCGAGCGGAGCGTTGTGCGCCCTGACATGCGCAAACCTCCTTGTGGGTCGCTAAGACGTCCCACATGCGATTCGTACAGTACGAAGTGTTAAGAAGTCAATGAGGTTGTTCCTACGTGGACACCCGCCAGTAACCATTCGTACACCCACGAAATACGGGGCCGGCCGAATCTGGCCGGCCCCGTATCGCGGTGCGATCCATCGATGTCCGCGCCTGCGAGCGCCGAAATTTCCTTGATATTCTTATGATTGTAAAAATTCCACAAGGGCGAACGTAATATCGCCCTCGGCTGCGACCTTGCCATCCACGGTTGCCCGGACATGACCTTTCCCGATTGGTCCGCGCAGCTTCTCGAGCTGAAATTCGAGGCGCAGTTGGTCGCCAGGAACAACGGGCCGCCGGAATCGCAATCCCTCGACGCCTGCGAACATCGGCGTCTTGCCCGCATGGTCAACGCCTTTGAGCAGGGCCACCGCCGCCACCTGTGCGAGGGCTTCCAGGATGAGGACGCCGGGCATTACTTTGCGACCGGGGAAGTGACCCTCAAAGAACCACTCGTTTGCGGTGACATTCTTGATTCCGGTGGCGCGTTTGCCCACTTCTATTTCGACAACGCGATCGATGAGCAAGAACGGATAGCGGTGAGGGATGATCTGTTCGATTTCGTCAGCTTCGATCACGTTGGACTCCGTTCAGTCGGATATGAAGAGTGTGTGAACTCCGCGCGTTTCGAGGTATGCGATGAACGCGTCCACTTCGAGGTCGGGAAACGGAATGTCGCCGATGTCGTGATCGTCCGGGTTCCCGAGCCCATGGTAGTCGCTCCCGCCGCTCGTACCGAGGCCCATGTTGAACGCGAGCTGGCGGTGGGCCTCGACGGTCGCCGGGTCGTAGTGCTTGTAGAACGTCTCAATGCCATCGAGGCCCCAGGCGGCGAGCTGTCGGAGGGCGGCAGGGTAGTCGGCGCCGATGAAGACCGGGTGAGCGGCGAAGACGAGGCCCCCGTGATCGTGGATGAGGCGAATGGCGGCTTCAGGTGAAAGCTTCTCGCGGTTCACGTCTGCGGCCTTGCCGTTGCCCAGCCAGTCATCGAACGCCTGTTGAACCGACGAGACATAACCGCGTTCGATGAGCGCTCGCGCGACGTGGGGGCGCCCGACAGTGGCGTCGCCGGCAATTTCGAGCACGCGCGACATCTCCAGCGGCATGCCGTGTTCCGCGAGGATCTCGAGAATTCGGCGTGTCCGGCCGATTCGTCCTTCGCGTTGGGAGCGCAGGAAGTCCTGCAGCGGGCGAGCGCGAACGTCGAAACCGAAGGCGAGCAGATGCACATCGGCGGGGCCGAGGTCGGTGCTCAACTCCATGCCGGGCACGAGGAGCAGGCCCAGGCGGTTCGCTGCGGCGACGGCCTCCGCGAGGCCTTCGGTCGTATCGTGGTCGGTCAGGGCGAGGATCTGGACGCCGTGGGCGTGTGCGGTTTCGATCACCCACGAGGGCGTGTGGACACCATCCGAGGCCGTGCTGTGGAGGTGGAAATCGCCTTTTGCGTTCATTCGACGATCCTGTCGCAGCGTTCAATCCGCGTAGCACGGAAGCTTGAACCATCGGCTTCGATGAGAAGGCCGTTCACCTGGGCAACACCGTCCGCCGGGGGCAGGCGTGTGGGCATCTGCGTGAGGAAGCGGCTCAGGACGGCGTCGACCTCATCGCCGATGACCGAATCGCGGGCGCCGCACATGCCGGCGTCCGTGCAGTAGGCGGTGCCTTTCGGGAGGACGCGAACATCAGCAGTCGGGACGTGCGTGTGGGTGCCGACGACGGCGGTGACTCGCCCATCGAGGTGCCAGCCCATCGCCTGCTTTTCGCTCGTCGCTTCGGCGTGGAGGTCGACGAGGATGAATCTCCTGGGGTCGATGGTCGCGAGGGCGTCATCCACCGCGCGGAAGGGATCGTCGTAGTCGGCGCCCATGAACACGCGCCCGATGATGTTGACGAGCGTAAGGTCCTTGTAATGGACGATGCCGCGGCCGGGGGCCCCGGGCGGGTAGTTCACCGGGCGCGCGATCCGGCTGCAGCTGTCAAGGTAGCTGTAGACGTCACGGTGCTGAAAGGTGTGGTTCCCGCCGGAGATGAGATCCACGCCGTGGCGAAGGAGGTCATCGGACGTCTGCGGCGTGATTCCGCGGCCGCCGGCGATGTTTTCACCGTTCACCACGACATAATCCAGGTCGAGTTCCCGGCGCAACTCCGGGACAAGGCCCGTCACAGCCTTACGGCCGCAGCTCCCGACGATGTCACCGAGGAAGAGCAGGCGCATGGTCAGCGCGCAATCTCGGTGGCCCGGGTCTCGCGCACCACGGTGACCTTGATCTGGCCGGGATACTCCATGGTCTCTTCGATCTGCTGGCTGACGTCGCGCGCGATGCGCATGGCCTGGAGATCGTCGACGTGGTCCGGTTTCACGATGATGCGCAGCTCGCGGCCGGCCTGGATGGCGAAGGCGGAGTCCACGCCCTTGAACCCACGGGCGATGTTTTCCAGTGTTTCCAGGCGCTTGATGTAGTTCTCCAACGATTCGCGGCGAGCGCCCGGGCGTCCGCCGCTCACGGCATCCGCCATCATCACGATGACGGCTTCCACGCTCGTGGGCGCGACCTCTTCGTGATGGGCTTCGATGCAGTGGGCGATGGCCTCCTTTACGCGGAACCGGCGCGCGATATCCGCTCCGATCATCGCGTGGGTGCCTTCGACTTCGTGGTCGACGGCCTTCCCAAGGTCGTGCAGGAATCCGCCAGCACGGGCCACATCCACGTCGGCGCCGATTTCACGGGCGATCATGGCGGCGATGTGCGCCGTCTCGACCGAATGGCGCATGACGTTCTGGCCGTAGCTCGTGCGGTAGCGCAGTCGGCCGAAGACTTTGAGCACTTCCGGATGGAGGTTGAGGACGCCCGCTTCCGCGGCTGCTGCCTCGGCGGCATCGGCCATGGTCGCGTCGACGTCGCGCCGGGCCTTGTTCACCGCTTCTTCGATGCGCGTCGGATGGATGCGGCCATCCTGCACGAGGGATTGGAGCGCGACGCGGGCGACTTCGCGGCGGACAGGGTCGAAGGCGCTGACGGTCACGGCGTCCGGGGTGTCATCGATGATGAGGTCGACGCCGGTGACGGCTTCGATCGCGCGGATGTTGCGTCCTTCCCGGCCGATGATGCGGCCCTTCATTTCGTCGCTGGGGATGGGTACCACAGAGATGGTGCTTTCCGCGGTGACTTCGGACGTGTATCGCTGGATGGCGGTGGCGAGGATCTTGCGAGCGCGGACGCCGGCGGTTGCCTCAACCTCTTTCTCCATTTCACGAACGCGACGGCTCGCCTCTTCGCGAATCTCGCCCTCGACCACAGAGAGCAACTGATCACGCGCTTCGGCGGTGGTCAGTCCGCTGATGCGCTCGATCTCGGCAAGTTGCTTCGAACGGAGGGACTCGGCCTCTTCGCGGATCTGGTCGATCTGGGCGGCGCGGTCCCGGGTGGACTGCTCTCGGCGATCGAGCGCTTCGGCCTTGCGGTCGAGGTTCTCTTCCTTCTGCGCGAGGCGGTGTTCGACGCGTGTCACTTCGGCGCGGCGTTCGCGCAGTTCGTCTTCGGCGCCGTTGCGGAGGCGAAGGGCCTCTTCCTTGGCTTCGAGAATGGTCTCTTTGTGCTTCGATTCGGCCTCAGCGAGTATGCGGCTGGCCTGCTCCTCTGCCTGTTGCAGTGAAGTTCCTACGGTTGAGCGCCTGGCGAGGTACCCCGCCGCAGCGCCAATCAGCAATCCCGCGAGGCCGACGATAATGGGAATTACCGTCGACATGAAAAGTCTCCAGGTTCAAATGAACTCTTGGCGTTGTAGTGGCCCCCGTGTTGGCAGCAGGGAGTCAGCCACGATCGTACGCGGGGCTTAACCGTCCGTCAAAGAAACATTCCAGAAAAACGATGAGGTGGATGCGCCCGACTCTGCTACCACCAGCGCTTTCGTTTGAAGTAGATTGCCATTCCGACCGCACAGGCGCCCATGGAACTCATCATCAGGCTGAACCCCCAGTTGCTGTGGAGGCCGGGCACGTTGTCAAAGTTCGTCCCGAAGACACCGGCGATGACGACCGCCGGCAGGGCAATCGCGCCGACGACGGACAGCACCTTCATGACCTCGTTCATGCGGTTGTTGACCACGCTGAGGTAGGTGTTGAGGGCGACTTCCGTGTCTTCGCGCAGTGTCTCGAGGCCGAGGTCGATGCGGGCCAGGTGGTCGTAGATGTCGCGGAAATAGATCCGGTTGGATTCCTCGACTTCGTCGAACTCTCCGCGGCTCAGGCGCTGGAAGAGGTTCAGTTGCGGGGTGAGCAGTCTCCGGATCAGGCCGGCCTTGGTCCGCAACTCGAGGATGGCGCGGTTGTAGTGCCCATCGGCCTCCACGTTCGAGAGGATGCGGTCTTCGATTGCATCGAGGGCATCCGACAGCGCGTGGACCTGTGGGAGGATTTCATCGGTCAGCACGTCGACGATGTTGTGATAGAGCCCATCGGTGCCGGGACGGAGAGCCAGCCCTTGCTTGAGGCGGTCTTCGGTATGAGTGGTCGCCGGAATGCGCCGGTCCTGGTAGGTGATGAGGACGTGCTTACCGAGGAAGGCGTCGAGTTCCTCCGGTTCCGGGCCTTCATCACTTTCGAGGAAGGCGTGAACGACGATGAACAGGTGGTCGCTGAACTCATCGACCTTGGGTGCGTGGCGCTGCGTCGAAAGGCAGTCTTCGACAGCGAGCGGGTGGAGTCCGTAGCGCCGGGAAAGTTTCGGGAACGCGTCGCGCCCGTCCGCGATGCCGATGATGTTGAACCATCGCATATCGGCCTCGGCGATGTCGCCGTGCCGCCACCGTCCGTTGACAAACGACCACACGTCCATCACGCGGAAGCGTAAGGCTCGTGACGCGAACGTCCAACGTCACTCCTGATACGCTACCGCAATGATCGTCGCGGACCTGAACGGCATCGCGCGGATCCATGGGGGCCGCACTGTCTTCAGCGGCCTGTCGTGGTCGATCAAGGACGGCGAGAAGATCGGGCTTATCGGGCCAAGCGGCTGCGGAAAGTCCACGCTCATGCGCGTCCTCGCCGGAGTGGACAAAGCCGATGCGGGTGGAGTGACGTTCCGCCGCGGCGCCCGGGTCGCCTACCTGCCGCAGGAGTTTGCGGGCACGGCGGGCGGGAACGCGCTCGATGAGGTATTGAAGGGCCACGAAGCGCTCACGGATATCGAGACCCGCCTCCACGAGGCTGAGCAGGCGCTTTCGGGCCCAGAGGCGACCGCGGATTCAGCCAGGTTCGACGCTCTGTTGGCCCGGCATGCCGAACTGCTGGACGAGTTCGAGACGCTGGGTGGCCCGCAGCTGCACAACCGCGCGGAAGGTCTGCTTCGGTCATTGGGGCTGGAGGAGGAAGCGTGGCTTAAACCGCTGGAAACGCTGAGCGGTGGCCAGCGCAAGATTGCCGGCATCGCGCGGGCCATCATTTCGGAGCCGACGCTGTTGCTGCTTGATGAGCCCGACAACCACCTCGACCTCGCGCGGAAAGGGATGCTCGAACGCGTGATTCGCGACTTCGAAGGTGCGGTCATCGTGATCTCGCACGACCGTTACCTGCTCGACGAAACCGTCGACGCGATCGTGGAGTTGGAATCCCACCGTGAACACGGGGTGCGGCTCACACGCTGGGAAGGCAACTACTCGTCCTACCAAACACAGCGTGAACTCGCGATGGTGCGGCAACAGGCCCGGTTCTCTTCACAGCAGCAGGAGATCGCGAGACTCGAAGCGGCGGTCGCCCGTTTCCGTCTCTGGGCGCGGATGGTGCTGAGCGAACGGCATCGCAAACAGGCAGGCGTAAAACAGCGGCAGATCGACACGATGGAGAAGGTCGAACGCCCCGTGCTCGAGCGTCGCAAGATGTCGCTCCACTTCCGTGCCGGGGAGCGCGGGGGGGCGAAGGTGGTGGAGCTCAGGTCCATCGAGAAGGCGTTCGGGGACAATCCGGTCCTCCTGGATGGCTCCGCGACGATCATGAACGGCGAACGGGTGGGCATCGTGGGGCCCAACGGCGCAGGCAAGTCCGTGCTGCTGAAGCTGATCCTCCGGCAGATGGAGCCGGACGCCGGCACGGTCTGGATCGGGCCCAGTATCCGCACCGGCTACTACGCGCAGGAACACGAGACGCTCGACTTCGGGCAGACGGCGGTCGAAGCGCTCCGCGACGTGAAGCAGATGTACGAAGCGGACGCTGTGGCGGCGCTGCAGCGGTTCCTCCTGCCCTACGAAGCCTGCCTCCAGCCCATCGCGAAGCTGAGCGGGGGAGAAAAAAGCAGGGTGCAGCTTGCGCGCCTGATGCAGCTCAATGCCAACTGCCTGCTGCTGGACGAACCGACCAATAACCTGGACATCGCTGCCGCCGAAGTGCTGGAAGCGGCGCTGGACCAGTTCACGGGCACGATCGTTGTGGTTTCGCACGACCGCTACTTCCTCGACCGCCTTGTGGACCGGGTAATCGAGGTCCGCGACGGCGAGCTGCGCACCTTCGAAGGCGGCTACAGCTATTACGCGGAAGCTGTGCGGTCGTAGCTTGAAGCGGAACGAAGAGGATGCGCCTGTCCCACGCGTGGTCGAGCATCGCGCCGATCAGGAGCGCGAGATCCTCCACGGCGCGGCCAATCGGAAGCACGCGCTCGACGCCCACAAGTCCTGGCATGGCAAGGCCGGCCTGAAGCGGGATGGCCGCGAAGTGCCTCATGGTTTTCGTGTGGTGGGTGACAACGATCGCGCCACGCTCTGCCGCCCACTCCAATACGACCGGGTCCGGCACATCGAGGATGTCATCAACGGAGTCGCCCTCCAGGGCGCAGTTCAGCACTACCGCCAGGGCACGCGGAGCCTCTGAGGCGAACACTCCCGTCGTCGCAGACGTCAACCGGCAACTGGCCGTGGAGGTTCAGTGGCGTCGCGTTCGAATCCATGTGCGACAAGCATCGCACATCAGAAGATCGGGTTGACGATGACCGCCTGTTCGCGCGATGGGCCGACGGAGATGAGGTCCACGGGGCAGCCAAGCAATTGTTCGACGCGCCGGACGAACGCCTGGGCCTGGGCCGGGAGATCATCGAAGCTGCGCACATCGGTGGTGGGCGCGTTCCAACCCGGGAGTTCTTCGTAGATCGGCTTCACGCGATTAAGGACCGATTCGCGAGCGGGCAGGGTTTCGATGATCTGGCCATCGAGTTCGTACGACGTGCAGATCTTGATGGTCGGCATGTTGTCCAGCACGTCGAGGCGCGTGAGGGCGACGGCGGCGAGTCCGTTGAAGCGGACGCTGTAGCGCGCGGAAACGGCGTCAAGCCAGCCGATGCGGCGCGGGCGGCCAGTGGTCGTGCCATATTCGCCGCGGCCGTCTTCCTTGCCATGGTCGCGAAGCTGGTCCGCCACGTCATCGAACAGCTCGGTGGGGAATGGACCGTTGCCGACACGGGTGCTGTAGCTCTTGAAGACGCCAACGACGCGTTGGATGTCGGTGGGCCCGATACCCACGCCGAGGGCCGCCCCGGCGCTGGAACTCGAAGGAACCGAACTGGTGACGAAGGGGTAGGTGCCATGGTCCAGATCGAGGAGAGAACCCTGGGCGCCTTCGAGGAGAACGTATTCACCGCGGTGGTGGGCATCCAGCACGATCGCCTGGACATCGCCCACGTAGCTGTGCAGCCGTTTCCCCATCTCCAGGTAGTGGTCGAAACAGTCGGTGAAGTCGAGTGGCTCGCCGCCATAGACGCCGGCGATGAGGCGGTTGGCATAGCCCAGTGCCGTCTCGATGCGAGGACGCAGGTCTTCGGGACGAAGCAGGTCGGTGACGCGGATTCCACGGCGGGCAACCTTGTCGACGAAGCATGGGCCGACGCCCTTGCCCGTCGTGCCGATGGCCGCATCGCCGCGCATCTCTTCGTCAAGCTGATCGATCCGCTTGTGCCAGGGCATGATCACCTGCGCCCTATCGCTGAGCACCAGCTTGGTGGTACTCACACCCTGGTTCTCGAGGTGTTCGATTTCGCCCAGGAGGACTTCCGGGTCGACGGCGACACCGTTGCCGATGACGCAGGTCTTCTCGGGGTAGAAAATGCCAGCGGGAACCACGTGGAGCTTGAATTCGCCACGGTCGTTCACGATGGTATGGCCGGCGTTGTTCCCGGCGGAATAGCGCGCAACGACGCGGGCTTTGCGAGCCAGGAGGTCGACGATCCGGCCCTTGCCTTCGTCACCCCACTGCCCGCCGACAACGACTACGATCGGCATGGCGAAATCTCCGGAATGCTCTCCGTCTGAAACGGCAGAACGGGCCTCCCGTGTGGGGAGGCCCGTTGATGAATTCTACCACCACTGCCGCTCTTGCGGCGAATCAATGTTCGCGTTCGGTCTTGACGGCCGGGGCGCGTGGAGCGCCGCGGAAAAGACCCTCCTGCGCCACAGTGACGACGCGCGTTCCATCGCGACGGTACATGCCGCCGAACATGATCGCTCGCGCCCCGTGCGCGGCGGGGCTTTCGCTGTGGTACAGCAGCCAATCGTCGAAGCGAGGAGGGTGGTGCCACCAGAGCGCGTGGTCGAGGCTGGCGGTTGCGCCGCCGGGCGACCATGCCCCGTAGCGCATTCCGACAGTGGCGACCATGCCGCTGTCGCTGGCGTAAGCAATGGCCGCCGCATGGATGATCGGGTCGTCGGGGAGCGGTCCCGACGGGCGGACCCACACTTTGCGCTCCGGGAATGCGGTGTCGGTTGGTTTCCATCCGGGAGGATCTCCGGAAGCGATTTCGATGGGATTGCTCCACGCCCGACGCCCCCGCATGAAGGGCGGTCCCTGTTCCGCAGCCGCCTCTGCGGGCGTCCCCATCGTCGCCTCCCACCAGCTCTGTTGGCCTTCCGGGCCGTGTGCGGGCGGCATGGGCACCTGGTAGCTGATGCCTTCTTCGCGCTGCACGAACCCGATGGTCGCCTCGAAGATCATGTCCGCGCCCTGGTAGGCACTGACCCGCCGGGTAGTGAAGTTGCGCCCATCGCGGATACGCTCGACACCGTAGGAGATGGCTGTCGCGGGGCGCCCTGCGCGGAGGAAGTAGGCATGCATGGAGTGGATGTCGCCGCTGGCGACAGTTCGACCCGCGGCGACGATTGATTGGGCGAGGACGATGCCTCCGAAGAGACGGCCCTCGTCCTGGCCGGGATGTGCGGTGAAGCCACCGTCCGGCGTTGCCTGGAGTTCCAGGATCTTGAGCAATTGGGAGATGGAGGATTCCCCGGCCGGTGCGTTGGCCATACGCGCGTAACTCCTGCCCGCGCTTCGTGACGCGGCGCTCGAGAAGAGGTTGGTGGGAGATAAGCGTACCACCGGTTGAGTTTCCGGTTGATTGCGTCCATTCGGACCAACACAAGGGGCCATTCGACTCATCCCTCTTGACAGAAGCGGGAAGATGATGGGGGGAAAAGTCAGTAGATTCATCGAGGAAGTCATCATGAAAGTGTTGCTCGCGATCGAGCCCGGCGAAGCAGGAGAACGGGTGGCGGGCGTTATCGGACCCTGGGCCCGCGGCGCTCAGGCGGAGGTTCATCTCCTCACGGTGTTGTCGCCGAAGCGGATCCACGGCACCGACGCCGGGGATACCGCGCGACATGAGCTCACTCCCGCTTCGACAGTGACCGGAGCGTTGCTGCACTCGGAACAGCCTGCTCCCCGTAGTGCTGAAACACGCCAGCAAGCCTACGCACGCAAGCGGGACGAGACTTCGGACCGCCTCAGCGATCTCGGCGAGAAGTATCTGAGCGGGGTGATCCAGGGCCGGCACGTGGAGATCGACGACGAGGTGGCCCGGAGTGTGCTCCGGGTCGCGGACAGGCTTGGCATCGAACTCATCGCAATGGGGACGCACAGTCGCACGGGGTTGAGCCACGCGCTCATGGGTTCTGTCGCCGAAAGCGTGATTCGCCATTCGCACGTCCCGGTTGTGGTTGTCGGCCCTCAGACGCCAATTCCTCCCGAGGTATAACCGCCAGCAGTTGTGATGCCCTGGAGGGGAGGAACCATTGGTTCCTCCCCCTTTGCTTTGTACCGTAATCCGGTGGGTCCGGTGGCTTCGCCGGGATTCGCACACGAAAAGGGGAGGAACCATTGGTTCCTCCCCCCTTTGGATCCGTGACGGGTGCGCTGCTAGTGTCCGCCGCCGGTGGCCGCCACATCGCCCGCCTGGAAGAGGCCGAGGGCACCCTTGCCCACGTTCGAGAACTTGTGCGTGACGATGGGGTAGAGGCCCGCTTCGTCGAAGGTGAATTCGACGAATCCGCCCATTGCCGGCTGGAGGTCCAGGACCTGGGCTCCGCCGCGACTGGCGTCCGGGCGGAGCGTGTAGGCGCCTTCGCGGAAGACGGTGTCGAACACAGTGCCCACGATGTGGAACGCAGAGTTCTCCGAAGGGCCTTCGTTCACCACCCACACGCGGACGCGCTGGTTGGGTTCGACGCGGATGGGAGCATGCAGGTACTGGTTGAAGTAGCCGTTGAAGACGACCGCGTCGAAGTCCTCGTTCTGCATCTTGGTGAGGTCCCCGGGGGCGCCCTGTGGGCCGAGGTAGAGTTCGCTCTGGGTGAGGACGAATTCGTGGTCGACCTGCGCCAGCTGAGGTGGGTCGATGATGATGACGCCGAACATGCCGTTGCCGATGTGGTGGAGGGCCGGTGCGGTGCCGCAGTGGTACATGAACGCACCGGCATGTTTGGCTTCGAACTGGTACACCAGCGATTCGCCCGGGCCAATGCTGCGCATTTCGTCGTTCCAGGCGACCTTGCTCGCATGAAGGTCGATAGAGTGGCCGAGTTTGCCCTTGTTCACCAGCGTGATGGTGAAGATGTCGCCGACCTTGCCCCGAAGCGTGGGCCCGGGAACCTGCCCGTTGAATGTCCACATCTCCTGCGTGACGCCTGGCGCGACTTCGAGCACGGTTTCGGTGGCCTCAATCGTGACCGCATGGGCAGTGCCGCCGGGGGCTGGCTTGAGCGTCGGGTCGAACGGTTTCCACCCGGCGGCCGGGGTGGCGTTCGGGTCGATGGTGGCGCCGGACGCCTGCGCCGTGCTGGCCTTCACGGTCGCCCCGCCGACGACGATGTCCATCGACATGCCGGCCTGCTTGTGGCCGGGAACTGTGCACCATGCCTGCACCGACTTCGTGAAAGGGCCTGCTTCGATCGTTTCGGTCGCGCCGGCATCGAGCATCTTCGTTCCCGCCTTGCCATCGACCTTGAAGTCGTGCGGCACCTTGCCCTTGTTCGTGACTTTGAAAGCGACGCGCTCGCCGGCTTTCACTTCAATGCGGGCGGGTTTGATGTAGAGGTCGCCGAGCTCAACTTCGACAGTGGTCGAAGCAACTGAGGCGGCCATCACGTGATCGCCTTGCGCCACGGCTTCAACGCCTTCCGGCACCTTCCATTCGATGGGTGCGGCGCGTTCGCCTGAGTCGGCGGCGCCACAACCGGCAAGCGCGAGTTGTGCGCCGAAGAGCAAGGCGGCGAACAAAACGGCAAAGGTGAACTTGTGTGTGGTTCTCGATTTCACTTGGGTAGTCTCCTTGGGGCAGATAGTGGATGGCCACCAATCGACTATCGCGTGAAACCGGCGCTGACCATGCGGCCTTCGGTCCCCGAAATCCGGGACCGAAGGTCCCTAAAGTGTCATGGTGTTCGTCCGGGAGTGACATATGTCACAATTGGGCTAGTTGCACTGCCCCGAGGCTTTGGCACAGGGTTCGCCATGTTCGCCGGCGCCGGTGCCGCGCGCCTGGCAGACGCCCGCCGGGATGCAGGCTTCGTCGCTGACCCCCGAGAACTGTTGCATGACCCGGGCTTCGGATTCGCTGCCATAGCTGATGAGGAGCCGCGAAAGGCCGGCGATGTCCAGGTCGGCCACGCCGTCGACGAGCGTTCCGTTCATCACGAACTTGAAGGTCTCTGTGGCCGTGTTGCAGAGCTTTTCGCCGGAGGGCATTTCCAGGCAGGTCTTCTCGACCGGGATGCCAAAGGTCGGGTCTGTGAGCTTGAATCCGAGCGAGCGGAAGAACTCGTCCCAGGTGGTCTGTTCGCGGTGGACGTGGACCACGGTGTGGCGTGGGTCGTGGACGTGGGCGTTGGGACTCTTCTCGTTGTTCTCGTTGGATATGAACTGTGGCTGGCCGAAATCGAACTGCTGACCGCGAATGATGAGCGCGAAGTCGGCGTGTTCGTGGATAACCTGGCGCAGCTCGCACCCGGGGGTGCCGGGAGGGCACTCCTGGAACCTGCTCGCGGTGGACGCCTCAGTCGAGTCACGGAAGACGAGGACCAGGGCCGCCGCCAGGATCACAGAACCAGCAAGAATGGCTGCCGGGATACGCCAGGCGGTCATCGATCGTTCACCTCGTGTTTTGCGCGCGCATGCCAATGCCGGCAACGCGCATGTCTGGACAGTACGGCATCGCCGGGCGGAATGTGGACGGCCATCCGGCGGAGGTTTGCGCGCCAGGTGGCCGCATTTTGCCGCTGCGGGTTGCGAACCGAGGCGTAGAATGCGCCTGAAACCGGCAACCGGAGGGTCTCTTGGAAAGCTACAAGGCGCAGCTGTTTCTCCATATCCTCGCTGCGATGATCGGGCTCGGAGGCACCTTCGTGTTCCCGTTCCTGCAGTCGTTTGCGGAGCGAAAGGGCGTGGCGGCCACCCGGTTTGCGATGGAGTTCAGCCTGCGATTGGAACGGCTCCTGATCATGCCGGGAGCAACCCTGGTGTTCCTGTTCGGTCTTGGCCTCATCTTCGACGATGGAACGGGCTACAAGGACGACTTCCCGGGCTGGCTGATGATTGCGATCGCGTTGTTCGTCGCCGTGATTGCCGTCGCGTGGTTCGTGATCCGGCCGATCGAGAAGCGCGCATTGGCGGCGCTTGATGGGCTGCCTGATTCGCCAGGTTTGCCGGCTGCGTACCTCGCGGAATCGAAGCGCATCCAGATGTTCGGAGGGATGCTTGGCCTCGGTTTCATCGTCATCGTCTTTCTGATGACATGGAAGCCGGGCCAATAGCCAGGCCGCCGGCCTGTTACCTTTGACGGCATGGACGGAGTCATCGGTCACGACGCGATTCTGCGGGAGCTGCGGACCTTTGCCGCGAGCGAAGAGCCACCGCACGCCATCCTGCTCGCCGGGCCGGAAAGCACGGGACGTCGAGCGCTCGCGATGGAGTACGCGCGGCTCCTCAACTGTGATCGCCTGCGCGGCGGAAACGCCGGTGGGGGCATGTTCGATGACGGGCCACCTGCTGATGACGCTCGACCGTGTGGCGAATGCCGGCCCTGCCGGTTGATCGCGCAAAACGCGCATCCAGACGTGATCGTGCTGGGGCCGGGTGACGCGCTCTGCAAGCCGCGTGGAGGCGAAAGCCACGAACGTCACCCGGATTCACGGGACATTCGCATCTGCCAGGTGCGCGGGCTCATCGAGCTGGTTTCGAAGTATCCCTACGAGGCGCGTCATCGCGTGATTGTCATCGATCCCGCGGACCGACTGGGGCGCGACGCTGCCCACACCATACTCAAAACGCTCGAAGAGCCGGCGGGGCACACGGTGTTCATCCTGATCACGGCCGCGCCGGAGGCGCTGCTTGAAACCATCGTCAGCCGCTGCCGCCGGATCGACGTGCGAACGGTCCCGCGCGACGAGATCGAGGCCGGGCTCCTGGATCGCGGCGTTCCCCGGGCCGTGGCGGTGCGCGCCGCGCAGGAGAGCCACGGCCGGCCCGGGCGGGCGATCGCCTTCGCACGAGATCCGGACCTCATCGATGTCCGCAGCCGCTGGCTCATGCAGTGCGCCCGGGTCGCGGGCCAGCGCACATCGGAGCGCTTCCAGTACGCGAACAGTCTCGCTGAGAGGTGGCGTTCGGACCGGGGCGAGACGGCAGGCGAACTGGATGCCTGGGAAGTCTTCTGGGAGCGCGCATTGCGTGTTGCTGCGGCCGAAGGGCGGCTGGAAGATGCCCGCGGCGCCACACGCGCGCTGGAGGCCGTCGCGCTCGCCCGGGCCGACCTCCAGGCCCAGGTCTCTGTCCGCCCGGCGATCGAACTCATGCTTCTGAGCTTCCCGAGAGTTACAATGGCGGCCATAACCAGCGAAGAAGAATCCGCACACCATGCGTGAACCTGACCCCTACGTCACTGGCGTCCGCCTGCGGAACGCCGGGCGGCTGCTCTATTACCACTCCGCGGGCATGCGGCTGGAGGCGGGCGAATACGTCGTCATCGAGACCGTGCGCGGCCCCGAACTGGCGCGCGTCGTCATCGCTCCCGGCCAGGTGCTCGTCAACGAACTTGGCGACGAGGATCTCAAGCCCATCCTGCGGCTTGCTACTGTCGACGATATCCGGAGGGCGGACGCGCTTCGAACGCGCGCCCACGATGTCTTGCCAGAAGCGCGCAGGCTCGCGGAGGAGACGGGCTTCCCGGCGCACCTCGATGCGGCGGACTTCACGCTCGATGGGCGCCGCCTGACGCTTTCATTCACGAGCGAAGAGCGGCTGGACTATCGCGATTTTTTACGCCGGGCCGGTGAGCGCTTCGGCGCGAAGGTCGAGATGCGCCAGATGGGCGCCCGCGACCGCGCCAAGCTTGCCGGGGGGTACGGCATTTGCGGCCGCGAGCTCTGTTGCGCGAACTGGCTCACGACGTTTCCATCGATCTCCATCCGAATGGCGAAGGAACAGGAACTCCCGCTGAATCCACAGAAGATCAGCGGTCTCTGTGGGCGACTTCTCTGTTGCCTTTCGTATGAGGAAGAGGGGTACAAGGAAATGCGGAAGACGCTGCCCAAGATTGGACAGCGTTGCAGCACACCCACGGGTGAAGGCCGTGTCATCGCAGTCAACATCCTGCGCCGGCAGGTGACGCTCTTCGTCGACGGCCAGCGGGTCGAGGTGCCGGACAAGGACCTCGGGCTGGTGGTGCGCTGGGATTCCGCGAGCAAGTCGGCGGCGCCGCCCCCGAGCCTCACCCGTGCCGAAGCGGTGGAGCAGGGTCTGCTTTCGGCCGAGACCGCGGCGGCTTACGACGCCGAAGATGCCCAGGCGGCGAGTCTGGCGGCGGATTCGTTCGACCCTTCGCCCGGCCGCGGCAGGTTACCGGGGGGCGGCCCGCGCAAGGTTATCCGGCCCCGTCCCGAAGCCGCCGGGGGTGCGCCCTCCGAGGCTCCATCTCGCGGGCAACGCCGCGGGCGCCCGCCCGAGGCAGCTCCAACCGGGTCCACGCCCGACGTTGGTCCGGCAGGCGGAGGACGCCGCCGTGGCGGGAATCGCATCCCACCTCGTCCTGGCGGAGAACAGCAAGGACCACCGCAACGCGAACAGGCGCCGCGTCCGCCACGACCCGCTGGCCCACCCCCCGGGCGCACGTTCCAGCGCTCGGCGCCGCCGCCCGAAGCCGTCCAACAACCGGAGGGCGGAGAAGGCGACGCTCCGGGCGCTCCTCGTGGCAGGCGGCGGAGGGGCCGCCGCGGGCGCGGAGCCGGGGGCGGAGAAGCCCCCACGGCGGGCGATTAGCGGTACGTGCCTCAGTGAGCCGGTGAGGCGTACTTTCGGCTGCCCGGGAACTGCTTCCGGAACTTCGCCACTTTCGGCGCCACGACGAACTGGCAGTAGGGCTGATCGGCGTTGTTCTCGAAATAGTCGTCGTGATATGCCTCGGCCCTGTAGAACGGCCCGGCCGCGGTTACTTCCGTGACGACGGGGTTGGGAAACTCCTTCGCGGCCTCGAGATCAGCGATGGTTCGGCGCGCGACGGCTTCCTGTTCGGGCGAGTGGAAGAAGATGGCCGAGCGGTACTGCGTGCCGACATCCGCGCCCTGGCGGTTCAGGGTCGTGGGGTCGTGGATCACGAAGAACACTTCCAGGAGTTCGGAAAACGACAGCACGGCGGGGTCGAAGGTGACCTGGACCACCTCCGCGTGCCCGGTTGTACCGGAGCAAACGGCGGCATAGGTGGGGTTCGGGGTTGGTCCGCCCATATACCCGGACTGTACGGCCTCGACGCCGCGCAGTTCGTCGTAGACGGCCTCCAGGCACCAGAAACAGCCGCCGGCAAGTGTCGCGACTTCCCGCGTTGTCGATTCGTTGGTCTCAGCGGTCATTGGGTTGCCCTCTCTGGTTCGACATTCCCCTATCCTGCCATGTTTGCGGGCGTTTGGTGGAGGCCGAATCGAGGGCAGAGCGCGAGGGCAGCCCCCGGTGTAGCATCCGTCACGAATTCCGGCCCTCCAGGGCCCCAAGGAGTGAAGCCTCATGGGCATTGAGCCGCGTTACGGTGACGTCACCGTGGAAATGCACGACCACGGGATCGCACTGCTCGAAATCCACCGTCCCCCGAACAATCATTTCGACCTTGGCCTGATCCGGTCGCTGTCGGATATCTACGAGGCGCTCGGGGAGGACAAGTCCTGCAGGGCCATCGTCCTGACTTCGGAAGGGCGCCACTTCTGCGCCGGCGCCGATTTCACCCAGCCGGGCCGCGCCGATGGCGACCAGACGCCGGCGAGCGCACGACCAGCGGCAGGCACAGATCTCTACATGGAGGCCGCCCGGTTGATCGAAGGCAAGGTTCCGGTGGTGGCGGCCGTCAACGGTGCGGCGATCGGGGGAGGCCTGGGGCTCGCCTGTTCGGCCGATTTCCGGGTGGGCTCGGTCGAAACGCGGATGGCCGCAAACTTCTCGCAGCTGGGCTTCCACCACGGTTTCGGGCTGACGCTCACGCTGCCGCCCATCGTCGGGCAGCAAAAGGCGATGGATATGCTGCTGACGGGCAGACGGCTCTCCGGACAGGATGCCTACGCGATCGGCCTCCTCGACCGTCTCGTGGCGCCCGAGGAGGTACGCGCCGAGGCGATGCGCTATGCCGCGGAGATCGCGTCGTCGGCTCCCCTGGCGGTGCGTGCGATCCGGGCGACCATGCGGGCGAACATCGGCGATCGCTATCGAGCGGCTACGGCAGCAGAAGCAGTCGAGCAGGCGTGGTTGCGCAAGACGGACGATTTCCGCGAAGGCATTCGCGCCACAGCCGAGCGCCGGCCAGCGGACTTCAAGGGCGCTTAGTTCGCTCTCGCAACGAAACACGAAGAAGGCGGGACCGTCCCGGGTCCCGCCTTCGTGCGTTCCCGGTTTCCGCCGGTTCTACGCGTCGCCCACCTGCAGGAGTTCGAGGACGTAGCCATCCGGGTCCCTGGCCATGCCCACCGTGTGCTGTTGGAGACGCTGCTCTTTCTGGTGCGCCATAGGCTGCCCCGGGCCAGTGGCTGCCAGCAGTGATCGGCGGCGACTTCGGTCCACGGTCGAGCCCATGGACGCACTGTATGTCCGCCAGCGCCGAGCGCTGTGTAAGGCTTACCAGTTTCCCTTGCGGCGGTTCGCGACGGCGCAGACCGTGCTGGAGCCCAACGCTCCGGAGAGGTCGTGGAGCATGCACGTCCCCGTGGCGACGCCGTCGGCGCTCTGGTGATCCACAACGTCCATGCCGATCCACTCGCCGGCCAGGTCGCGGTGGAGGTAGAGCGTCAGGTCGGCGTTTACATAATGCAAGCCGGCGCTGCCGCCGTTGGCGATCGGGCTGGTGAAGTCCGCCGCGAGAGCGCACCGGATGGTGGGCGTGAGTTCGATGCCCGCGATGAGGGGGCGCACCTCTCGCAGCCAGGCGCGCTTCTTCACACCGGGACTGGATTCCTGCCGGAACTGGAAATTGAGGGAGCGTGTCTCCCAGGCAGGTTCCCAGCCTTCGTTACGGGGTGGTCGTACCTCGATAGTGTCCGGGTGCGGCGCATCCCAGGGTTCCGGCTTCCAGACGCTGCCTTCAGGGGGCTCCGCGCGCCGCAACATCACCATGTTGGCGCGCCCGATGGCCGTTTCGCCGGAGAACAGCGTGGCGTCGGAGACACGGATGCGGTTGCCGTCGCGTACGAGTTCCGTCTTCACCGAGACGGGGGCATAGGGCGCCACCCGGAACATGTCGACCGAGAGGCGGGACACCTGGAAGGCGGAGTCGCCGTAGCGGACCTCCATCTCGTGCGCCAGGATCCCGGCGACGACGCGGCCGTGGAGTGACTCGCGATCCCAGGGGCCACGGGCAGGATCCTGCGGTTGGTAGCCGCCATCAATCGGGACGAAGAACGGGACGGCGGTCACGCGCGCACTCCTCGGAGGGTTTCCGCCACTGGGCGAGCATCCGGTGGGAAGGAAAGAATTGTGGTGGAGACGAGGGGACTCGAACCCCTTACCTCAGCGATGCGAACGCTGCGCTCTCCCAGATGAGCTACGTCCCCACAAGACTTCGGGCCGCCTTCCATCGTAGGAAGCGGCCCGAGCGAGCGTCAAATCGACGAATGGTGCGGATAGGGTCAGTGGCGCTGGGAGGAGCCGCGCCCGATGCGGTAGCTCGTTTCGCCCGTGAATTCCTTTTCTTTGCCGCACTTCTTGCACCGTCCCGGCGTCAGTTCGCCTCGTGGCGACTCCAGTACCCAATGATGAACACAGTCGCCAACCAACTGAAGCGCTTCGGCCTTGGACATTGAGACTCCCCCGACTCTGCGTGCTGTGGTTTGGCAGGCACGTGCCATTACCAAACCCGCGGCAGTATAGGGGTCTCCCATAGATGGTTTCAATGGCTTATTTCGATTCGTCCAGCAGTCCCGGTAGAAGTGTAATACGGATCAGGCGTGCGTTCAGATCGATTTCCCGGACCACATCGGCGATGGCCGGGAGGAGAATCTCGCCCCTGGGGCCGTTCACGACGTATACATCGGCGGCCCCCATCTGGAGTACGTCAGACAACACGCCGAGTGGTTCGCCTTCGTCCGTCACGACGTTGAGGCCGATGAGTTCGTGAACGAAATAGGAGTCAGGGTCATCGCGCACGACGTCTTTGTCAGCCGCTTCGATCAGGGTTCCGCTGAGCAACTGAGCGGCGTCGCGATCATTGATGGCGTTCACGGCGATGATGAAGGCGCCTCGATCGGGACGGGAACGGCGAATGCGTGTCGGCGCGTCCAGACCGGCCAGGTAGACCTGCCGCCCGACGCGAAGGTTGGGGCTGCCGGGCGAGAACGGGACGACGCGCAACTCCCCGTGGATGCCATGGGCGCGTGCTACGCGGCCGACGGCGGTGTTGCCCGGGCGAGGTTCATCGACGGAGTGAGGAGCAGGTGATGGCAGGGCGCCGGCCGGTTGTTCGCCGCCAGGGGGGGTCTCATCAGAGGCCGTCGCGCTCAGTCGCCGATCTCCAGGGCAACGCGGACGTCTTCCTTGACCGCAGCGACCTTGACAAGGGAGCGCATGGCGCTGGCAATGCGGCCGCCGCGCCCGATGACCTTGCCCCAATCGTCTTCTGCGACATCGAGGCGAATGATCACGCGGCCACCGTCTTCGCGTTCTGAGACGCGCACGGCATCGGGCTGGTCGACGAGCGCCTTGGCCAGGTATTCAACGAGGTCGGCCATCATGCTGGCCATGGTCTAGTCAGCCCTGGCAGCGACGGTTTCACCGATGACGCCCGCGCGCTTGAGGATCTTGGCCGCGGCCTCAGAAGGCTGAGCGCCTTTGCGGATCCACTCGCGGGTCGCCTCGGCATTGATGTTGATGGTGGGCGGATCGGCGTGCGGATCGTATGAGCCCAGCGTCTCAATGAAGTCGCCGTCACGCTTGTCGGGCTTGTTGGCCACCACGAGGCGGTAGTACGGCTGGCGCATCTTGCCGACGCGGCGCAATCGAATTCGGATCATCGAGTCTCCTCAACCCCTGCGCGGGGCGCAAAGTCACAGTTTCACCTATGGTAACGCGCTCGTGCCGTATGTGCGCAAAACGGTTTCAGGTTTGCCAGGATGGCGGGCGCCGCTCAGCGAAGGCGGTCATCCCTTCGCGCGCTTCTTCCGAGGCAAAGAACTCCGCGGAGAGGCGTGTGGTGTAGGTGAACGCGTCGTCCATCTCCATCAGCGGAATGTCCCGGACCAGTTTTTTCGCGCCTGCAAGCGCGCCCGGTGCGCCCTTGAGCACCTGCTCAGTATACCGTTCGACCGTCGTGTCGAGCGCTTCTGGTTCGCAGGCGGCCGTGAGCAGACCGATCCCGGCGGCTGCCACGGCATCAATGGGCTCCGCCGTCAGGAACAGCTCCATCGCTTTGGAGGCGCCGATCCGCGGCAGCAGGATGACGGAAATGATCGCGGGGATCACGCCGACCCGCACTTCGCTGACGGCGAAGGTGGCAGCCGCCGGCGCCACAGAGATATCGCAGGCAGCGACCAATCCGAGTCCGCCGGCGCGAGCGGCGCCGTTGATGCGGCCAATCACGGGTTTCGGGGAATGCCAGAGCGCCCGGAGCGTGGGCACCAGCCCTCCGGGACCCGTCTGCCCGCCGCTGATGTTGCTTTCGCGCTGCTCCTTGAGGTCGGCGCCGGAGCAGAAGACGGTGCCCGTGCCGGTGAGCACCAGGACGCGCGCCTCGGGTGAGTTTATCGCGGTCTCGACGTGCTGTTCCAGGTCCGCGAGCAGTTTCCGCGAGAGGGCGTTGCGGTTTGCCGGCGAATCGAGCGTTACGGTCGCGATTCCACCCTGGATTTCGAGATGGACCAGTTCATCGCTCACCGGCTGCGGTGCCTGGGGAACTCGCCGGGCTTGCGTCCTGGGCCGGGGGGCCCGGCGAAAGCCTGGGCGATGGACATCCACTCCTCGGCGGCGGCTCCGGTCAGCTGGAGGTCGGTGTCGGCCAGGTGGCGGCGCTGGGTCACCACGCCGGCGAAATCGACCGCGGGACCGGTGATGCGATTCGCCGCGTTCTCTTCGCCATACCGCCAGATGTCGCCAGACGGCGAGGTGAGTTCGAGGCGGACGGGCTCCCGGTTCACGGGCATGCCGCGGTTGGTATACGAAAACGGGCGCGTGCGGATGCCGAGGAAGACGATGTGGCGCAAACGGTCAGTCGGCGGGCGTTCGACATTGACCACATCAACGACATCGAGCCCGTGAGACCAGGCTTCCATGAGGCGGGCGGTGATGTGCGAAACGGCGCTCATTTCGGGACCCGCCCATGGCACGCGGGCGGAGGGGTCCGCGCTCTTGGCCGCGGCCACGAGATCGCGACTCGATTTCTCCCACCACGCCAGGAGGTCACGCGGCGACATTGCCCGGCCCTGTTCGAGGTAGCTCGGCCCGGTGTCGCGGTTCTCACGCCGGGCGCGTTGACGTTCGCGGTAGCGGTCCGGATCGCAAAGTGCGATAGCCGCTGACTCATCGAGCGACGCGAGGTGCGAAACCTGGTCGCGCACGGCCCAGCCAACGGCGTGTGTCGGGATGTCCCACGCGGCTTCTGGGAGGCGCACGAGCACCGATTCGAGCGCTGCGTGTTCCGCCGCCAGGTCTTCGAGGACCTCTTCGTACGGGGTCATTCGTTTCCTCCGCCGCTCAGGCGGAATGTACAGCGCGCGGAGACATTCGTCTCGCTCGGAGGCCGATGGACATGTGCGGCGAAGGGGGACGGGTCTGAATCAGTTGGTGTTGGCGGGGGCCGCGACGGAGTAGCCGCCGGCTCCGACAGGCGTTGTGCCGACGGACGAGACCGGCTGGTTCGAAGGGGCGGGCGTGCCCGGATTGGTTTGCGATGCCGGTTCCGGTTCCGCCGGTGAAGGCGACGGCAGCTCCTCGGGGAAGGCAAACGGCGAGGTGTAGCCACGTGTGCCGGGAGCCGGCAGCGGCTCCTGCTCAGGCGCCTGGCTCCCGAGCGGGGAGAGTGTGGGCGTCGCGGTGGGCAGGGGCTTCACGGGTTCGGCGGCTGCGGCCGCGATGGGCTGGGTTTCCACCGGCGCGGGCTGTTCCGGCACCCGGGTTGGGAGCGGCGGGGACGGCGCTGCATAGACGAACGCGGCGGTGGTGGCGGTCGATTGGGGTGCTTCGTCGATAACTGTGACACGCTCGGGCACCGGCTCGCTGGCCTCATCCGTGAAGACCGACGCGGCGCTCCACCGTGCGAGGTCTGGAGCCGGCGCGAGCGGCGCACGCTCAACGAGGCCGGCGCGGTAGGGCAGCGTAGACGTGAACCCGGCGATGCCGAGCCCGAGGAGGCCAAGACCGGCGGCGAGCGAAATCACCGCACCCCTATCAAGGGACGGAAATGGGATCGACACAGGGCGGCGGCTCATGCGTGTCCTCATCTGACATCGCATTCGATCCTGCCAGCGGCGGGATGCAGGCACTATGCGGGAGTGCCCTAACAAACGGAACCCTCAAGGAGGGTGTTTGAATCTGAATCGGTCACGATCATAACGACTCCCTGACGGCGAAATAGCGCCACCCTTGAGTGTTCTCGACCCATCCCCGCTGCCCTTTATAACGCCCTTCGGTCCATGAGTACAGGTTTTCCGCTTACTCTGATGAGCACTACTGGCTCCTCTGCGAGATTGCGCTATTGTCGTATCAACGAGGAGAGGGTACCCAATGCGTTTGCGACGTTCCGAGCTTTCCACCCCGGGAAGCAACGAAACCATGATCGAGCGGGCGGCCGCCAGCGCCGCCGATTTCGTGTTCCTGGACCTGGAAGATGCCGTGGCCCCAAATGAGAAGGTGGCCGCGCGAGCCAAGGTCATCCATGGCCTGCGGACGCTGGATTGGGGGCGGAAGACACGCGCCATCCGCATCAACAACCTGGAAAGTGAATGGGTCTACGACGACATCATCCAGGTGATGGAGCAGGCGGGGGAGTTCCTCGACGTCATCATCGTCCCGAAAGTGAAGAACGCTGAAGACGTTCGTTGGGTCGATACGCTGCTCAACCAGATCGAGAAGAAGCACCGGCTCACCCGAAAGGTGGGCATGGAAGTACTGATCGAAGAAGTGGAAGCGATGGTCAACGCGGCCTCGATCGCGAAGGCGACGCCGCGATTGGAGGCCCTCATTTTCGGCCCCGGCGACTACTCGGCTTCGCAGGGCGTGCGCAGCGACGCGATGGGGGGCGTGAGCGACGATTATCCCGGCGATGTCTGGCACTATGCGCGCAACCGCGTGGTCATCGCGGCGCGCGCGGCGGGCATTGAGGCGGTTGACGGCCCGTTCGTGCAGTTCAACGACGGCCCGGGTTACCGGCGAGAATGCACGCGCGCGCAGCTGTTGGGTTTCGTCGGCAAGTGGTGCATTCACCCCAGCCAAATCGCCATCGCCAACGATGTCTTCTCGCCTTCACCAGTGCAGGTGGAGCGCGCCCGCAAGCTCATCGCGGCGATGGACGAAGCGGAAGCGCAGGGAATGGGAGCAGTCGCTGTCGATGGCGTTATGGTGGATGCGGCGCTTGCCCGTCAGATGCGTATTGTGACCGACCGGGCCGAACTCATCGGCATGTAGGGCGGGATGGGGAGGCGTCCATGGAGATCCTGCAATTCGTAACGGAATCCCTGGGCGATGCTTCCTATTTGCTCGTGACGCCGGCCGGCGCGATTGCGGTGGACCCGCAACGCGATGTGCGCCCGTACCGGGCGGCCGCGGAAGCGCGAGGCGCGCGCATCGACTTCGTCTTCGAGACGCATGTGCACAACGACTACCTTTCGGGTGGCCGCGAGCTTGCGGAGGGTGGAGCGCGGATCGTCGCTCCGGCTGCGGGAAAGCTTGAGTTCCCGCACATCGCTGTGAACGGGGGAGAGCAGATCATCGGGGCAGGCGTGACCCTGGAGGCCATGGCAACTCCGGGGCATACGTTTGAACACACGGCCTACATCGCCCGTGACGAAAACGGGAACGTCCTGGGTGCTTTCACCGGTGGCGCGATGTTGATGGCGGCAGCGGGTCGCACCGACCTGCTTGGCCCGGACAATACCGAGCAACTCACCAGGCTGCAGTGGGATTCGGTTCAACGCCTTTCGTCGATCCTCGACGGTTCCGTTGAGATCCTTCCGACGCACGGAGCAGGTTCGTTCTGCAGCTCCAGCACCGCTTCGGCCGAACGTCGAGGTCTCCTGCGGGCGGAGCGTACGCGGAACCCCGCGCTGGTCGCCTCGTCGTGGGAGGCGTTTGCTGCAGTCCAGCTGGCGCGGAAGATGCCCATGCCACGCTACTACCAGTACATGGCTCCCATCAATCGCGCAGGCCCGCCCGTCTATGGGACTCCGCCCGTCCCTGTGCGCCTGTCGCCGGGGGAAGTTGAGTCTGCGGTCGCGGCGGGAGTGACGCCGATCGATGTCCGGCCCCGCGGTGAGTTCGCGGCCGGCCATATTCCTGGATCGATTTGCATCGAAGAGAGCACTTCTTTGCTGGCCTACGTCAGCTGGGTGACGCCCTTCGATGCTCCGCTTCTGATCGTAGCTGGGAGTCGCGAGCAGGCCGAGCGGATAACCGTCGACCTCTTCCGGATTGGATACGAGGATGTCCGCGGCTTCGGTCTGATCGATGAGTGGCGATCCGCAGGATTCCCGAGCCAGCCGCTCCCGCTCGCGACCGCTGATGACGTTGTCAGTGCGCTTCGGAGCGCTTCCCGTCCGGTGCTGGATGTCCGCTTCGGGTATGAGCACCTGGCAGAGCCCGTCCCTGGGGCGGTGGAATGTCCCGCAGACCAACTGGATGACTGGGCGCCGTGGATGATGGAGGAGCATGCCATCGTGACGTGCCAGAGCGGCCTGCGCGCCTCCATGATCGCAAGCGTCTTGCGCGCGAGAGGCAAGGACGTCGCGGCGTACATCGACGGCGGGGCTCCCGGAATCCGGAGCCGATTGGCTACATAACTCTCCAGAACTCGATGACGACCTGGGCCGGTTTGCGCTCGCCCTTGCCGATGAAGATGGAGTGCGAGAGCCACTGATAGGCCACCGACGCCGTCTCGAAGCGGGGTGTCGTGCGGAAGTAGACGTCGTCGGGCGCGACGGTTTCGCCGCGATTGAGGCGCTCCATGACCTCCGGGGTGGCAACGCGGATGCCGCGGTTCACCATCGTGATCAGGGCACCGTCATCCGACTCCAGGGCGTAGGTGGCTTCGACCTCGAGCACCCCGTCGGGACGGACCACCTGCCAATCGGCACCGGGCAGGACGCGTCCCTTGAGGCGCGGGCCTTCGAAGGTGCCGCCCAGGATCGGCACCATACGGCGGTGTTCGCGGCCAGTCTGGCCAAAATCGACGAGCGTTCCGACGTCGACGTGCGTAACGAAGGCGAATTCGAGGTCAAGCAAGGCTGTCGTCGCTTTTCGCGTTAAGCGTTTCGCGGTCGAAGCCAGCGACCTGTTTGTACTGGGCGGCGGTTTCGTCCAGCTCGGCCTGCGAGATGACGTCATGGAGATTGGCGAAGCCCCCGGGGGCCCGTTCTTCGACGGTCTGCATCACGCTCTCGGGCCCTTGTTGGCGGTTGGCAAGGACGATACGCGATGTGGGTTCCAGGCGCCGGGTCTCATAACGCTCAAGCGCGGCCGGTACGTCCCCGGCGGAGTCGTGGAGCGCCTCCGCCAGGGCGGCGGCGTCAAGGATCGCTTGCGAGGCGCCGTTCGACCCAATCGGGTACATCGGGTGGGCGGCGTCGCCGAGCAGCGTCACGCGGCCGAACGTCCAACGATCTACCGGGTCCCGATCGGACATCGGGAATTCGTAGATGGGGCCTGAGTTTCGAATGATCGCGGGAATGTCGAGCCAATCAAAATTCCAGGATTCGAACGCGGGCAGGAACCTGGCGCGTGGGACCTGCCGGTTCCAATCGCGCGTAGGTTCGGCGCCTTCTTCGATTTTCAGCTCCGCCACCCAATTGATGAGGGATCTGCCACGCGATGCCGCTTCGGCCGAGATGGGGTAAGCGACGAACTTCTGGCTGGCATGCCCCGCGATAATCATCGAACGTCCGGTGAGGACCGGGCCGGCCTCCGTTGTGCTCCGCCAGAGGAGACGCCCGGAAAACTTCGGTTGCTTCTCGCCAGGGTAGAAGGTGGCCCGGGCAGCTGAATGAATTCCATCGGCTGCGATGAGAGCGTCGCCGAGATAGTCGCCCGCCCGTGTCGCGGTCCGGCGATCGACGAAGGTTGCCTCGACGAACTCGCCGCCGTCGCGAAAGGTCGTGAGATGGTGGCCGGTGTGGACGCGAGCCGGTCCGAGCCGTTCGGTGACTGCGCGGAGCAGCAACATCTGGAGTTCTCCGCGGTGAATGGAGTACTGGGGCCAGCGGTAGCCCGCGGCGAGGCCGCGGGGTTCGGCCCAAATGTGTTGGCCGTGGCGCGAGTAGTAACACAACTCCGCCGTCGGGATGGCCGTTCGGGAAAGCTCGTCGGCCAGGCCCAGGAGCGTGAGGACGCGCACGGAATGGGGGAGAACATTGATGCCGACACCAAGCGGGCGGATTTCGGGGGTGGATTCGAACACTTCGCAAGCAATTCCGCGATGGTGAAGGCAGAGCGCGAGGGTGAGACCTCCGATGCCGCCACCGGCAATCAGCACACGCACAGATGGCCTCCTGTGTCCGGCTCACTTTCGGGCCCGGGAACCGGCCGATAGTCTAGCCGATGCCCGCTGCAAGCCGCGAAATGAACGCGCCGTGGCGGGCATTCTGCTTCACGTAACGGATTTGTTACGCCATACTGATTGGTCTGCGGCTCACGTCGGAGGTGGGGCTTACCGGCCTTCGCCTCTTGCCTTCAGTCCCTGTTGAGTTGGCTCTTCTACGGAACACGATGGGGACAGCCACGACCGTATGGCGTGGCGGGCGCTGGCGGCTTTCGGCACACGGAAGTCCGGCAGGTACAAATTCACGGACCGCGGGAAGGACCCCTTGATGGCGCGCATGACAGGCGCACAGATGGTGCTGGAATCGCTCCAGCGCGAAGGAGTGGACACGATCTTCGGGTATCCCGGAGGCGTGGTGCTCCCGCTCTACGACACACTCCCCCAGTTCCCCGGAATTCGGCACATCCTTGTTCGGCACGAACAGGGCGCGTCGCACATGGCCGATGGTTATGCGCGGGCGAAGGGACAGATGGGCGTTTGCCTGGGGACCAGCGGCCCCGGTGCGACGAACCTCGTGACGGGCATTTGCACGTCGTGGATGGACTCCACGCCGGTGCTGGCCCTCACCGGCAACGTCGCCCGGACGCTGCTGGGCAAGGACGGCTTCCAGGAAGCGGACATTACCGGCATCACCCAGCCGATCACCAAGCACAATTATCTCGTGATGCGGGCAGAGAACATTCCGATGGCGATGCGCGAAGCGGCGCACATCTGCCGGACGGGTCGTCCGGGTCCGGTGCTGGTGGACATCCCGAAGGACGTCTTCCAGGAGGAAGCCGAGTTCGATTGGCCCGAGCAGATCAGCCTTCGCGGCTATAAGCCCACGGTCGAAGGGCACCCCGGGATGATCCGGCGGGCTGCGGAACTCATCGACCAGGCGAAGAAGCCGATCATCATCGCCGGCCACGGCGTCATCTGGTCCAACGCCCACCAGGAACTCCTGGACCTCGCCGAGAAGGCCGAAATCCCGGTGATCACCACGTTCCTTGGCATTGGCGGTTTCCCGGAATCTCACCGTCTGAGCTACGGCTGGCTCGGGATGCATGGCATGTTCTATGCCAACATGGCCGCCGACCAGGCGGATGTGGTCATTGGCGTCGGGATGCGCTTCGACGACCGCGCGATGGGGCGTTTCAAAGATTTCAATCCCACCGCGAAGATCGTCCACATCGATATCGACCCGGCCGAGATCGGCAAGAACTTCAGCACGACCGTGCCCATCGTCGGTGACGCTCGCAACGTGCTCAGCTCATTGTTCGAACGTGTGAAGCAGCAGAAGCGGCCCGATTGGATCCGCTGGATCGACCAGCAGCGCGAGGACCACCCGAGTCTCCACATCCGCGAGTCCCGGCGCATGCTCCCGCAATACGTCGTGCGAACGCTCTACGAGGAGACGCAAGGGAACGCCACGATCGTGACGGGCGTCGGCCAGCACCAGATGTTCGCCGGGCAGCACTACTGGTATGACCGGCCGCGCCAGCTGATCAGTTCTGGAGGCCTGGGGACGATGGGCTTCGAACTGCCCGGCGCTATCGGGGCCCAGGTGGCTCTGCCGGGCCAGGAAGTGTGGGCCATCTGCGGCGATGCGGGATTCCAGATGACCATGCAAGAGCTCGCGGTCTGCGTGGACGAGAAGCTGCCGGTGAAGATCGCCATCTTCAACAACGGCTACCTGGGCATGGTGCGCCAGTGGCAGCAGCTGTTCTACGACAAGAACTTCGTCTCTGTCGCCGTGACCCAGCCAGACTTCTGCAAGATTGCCGAGGCCTATGGGATCAAGGCGTTGCGAGTGGAGACCAAGGCGGAGGTTCCGCTCGCAATCCGCGAGGCGCGGGCCCACCGCGGGCCGGTGCTGGTGGACTTCCAGATCGACCAGGAAGAAAACGTGTGGCCGATGGTGCCTGCGGGCGCTTCGCTTGCGGAGACGCTGGAAGCACCGCTCGAGGAGCTTCGGCGATGAGCACCGCAACACAGAACGGCAGCCGCCCTTCGAAACCCTACCAGCACACGGTGGTCGCCATCGTGGAAGACAAGCCGGGCGTGCTCATGCGCGTCTCGAGCCTGTTTCGCCGGCGCGGTTTCAACATCGAATCGCTGACGGTGGGTCCGACCGAGGCTGAGGGTCTTTCACGGATGACCATCGTCGTGGACGGCGAAAGCGCCCCGGTGGAACAGGTCGAGAAACAGCTCTACAAGCTCATCGACGTGATCAAGGTCAGCGACCTTTCGCACGAAGAGATGATTGCGCGGGAACTGGCCCTCATCAAGGTTCGCTGCAACAACGTGAACCGGCACGAGCTGTTGGATATCGCCAACGTGTTCCGGGCCGACGTGGTGGATATTGCGACCAACTCGATCATTCTCCAGGTGGTCGGAGACGACGACAAGATCAACGGCCTGGTCAAGATGTGCGAGCCCTATGGGATTCGCGAACTGAGCAGGACGGGACGGATGGCGATGGTCCGCGGGACCAAGACGACTACGGTGCACGACCCGGAGCCGGAGAAGATCGCCCGCGCCCACGCGACGCAGGGCCGCCGCGTGGAGGGCGATCTGCCCTTCTCCAGCGACTGATTCGGATTAGGGGACACATCGAGACGGCGCTCCGCAGGGAGCGCCGTTTTCGGTTTAGGTCTGTCGCAAAGGCCGCGCCGGGTTGCCGGCGACGGTCACGCCCGGCGGGACATCCCGGGTGACGACGGACCCGGCTCCCACGAGAGCATCCTCGCCGATGGTTCGACCCGGAATCGAGACAGCGCCCGCGCCGACGAAGGAGAAGTCTCCGCAACGCACGTTGCCGGGGAAAATGACGCCGGGGCCGAGGCCCACACCCACGCCCAGGACGCAGTCGTGGTCCAGTGAGCAGTTGGCGTTGATGATGGTGAAGTCGCCGATGGTCGCGTTGGCGTTGATGGTCACTCCCGCCATCACGGCCAGGCCGGTGCCCAGCGTCACGGAGGGCGCGATCACCGCGCTCGGATGGACCACCGTGGCGATGGGCGCTCCTGATTCGGCGATGAGCCGTCCCAGTGCGACGCGCTCGTGCTGGTCGATGGCCAGGGCGAAGCTGACTCCTTCAATTTCGGACCAGCGCGAGACCGGGCCGAGCACGGGGAAACGGTTGATCTCGCCCTTCTGTTCGTCATCCAGCACGCCGCGGACAGTCCAGCCCTGGGCGACGGCCGCATCGAGGACCACACGGCCCTGGCCACCGCGGCCCATGACAACGACAAGGTCACCGTTGGAATTCATGAAAGCGATCCTCCACAAAACAAAACGGCCTTCACAAGGAAGGCCGTCGTGTCATCGCCATGGTACGCCCGGGAGGACTCGAACCTCCGACCTTTTGGTCCGCAACCAAACGCGCTATCCGCTGCGCTACGGGCGCCTGAATCTGGTGCCGAAGGCGAGATTTGAACTCGCACGTCCATACGGACACTACGCCCTGAACGTAGCGCGTCTGCCGTTCCGCCACTTCGGCCACCAACGGTCATTATGGCCCCGGTCGCCCGCCCATTCAACCTGCGCACAACCGGCGGTCCGTTCGGTCCGTCATCGATGGAACGTTCGCCGGGCTGGTCCTAGAGTGATGCCCGTCCATCCGAGTGTCCTTCGACCTGCGCACCGTCGCGCATGGACGTGCAGGCGCGACTTCCGGCGAGGTGAAGATGTCATCCAGCGTTGCCCATGGCGAACACAGCGACAGCCCTCCCAACCCCCGGATGTGGCTCGTTATCGCAGCGATGGTCCTCATCGGGTTGCCCGCCATCGTCCTTCGTCTGACCCACACCCACCCTGAGCCCGCGATCGGCGCGGCGGTGTTCGGCATCTCCATTCTCGCGGCCGCGTTCTTGCTGAGCTGGGGCGCGGAGACGGCAGAGATGGACATTTCGCAGGGTCTCGCCCTTGCCATCATTGCGATCATCGCGGTGCTGCCGGAATACGCGGTGGACTTCGTCCTCGCCTGGAAGGCAGGCGCATCCCCGGAGGAAGCTGAGAAGGGCCTCGCCATCGCGAACATGACCGGAGGCAACCGGCTCCTCATCGGCGTCGGATGGCCCATCGTGTTCGCACTCTTCTTCTATCGGACACGGCTCAAGGAACTGATCGTGAACCCCGAGCGAAGCGTTGAGCTCGCGTTCCTGAGCATCGCGACGCTGTACGTCATCTTCATTCCCCTGCGAAACCATGTGAGCCTGCTGGACACTATGGTCCTGGTCACGCTGTTCGCGCTGTACGTGTTCGTGACTTCACGCACCGAATCCGAAGAAGTCGAACTCGTCGGCCCGGCGCGGGTGATGGGCGCACTCCCGACCAGCCGCAGACGCGCTACCGTGCTCATCGTCCTGGCGTTTTCCGCAGCCACGATCATCGCGGCGGCGGAGCCGTTCGCGGAGGCGCTGGTGGAATTGGGGCAAGAGCTGGGCGTCTCGGAATTCCTGCTGATCCAGTGGCTGGCGCCGCTCGCGTCGGAATCGCCTGAAGTCATGGTGGCGGGGTTGCTGGCATGGCGTGGACGAGCGGCCGTGGGCATGGGCGTGTTGATCTCCTCGAAAGTGAACCAGTGGACGTTACTCATTGGCACGCTGCCGATCGCGTTCCTGGCCTCGAGCGGGGATTGGTCCCTGCTGGGGGGACTCCCGCTGGATCATCGTCAGCGAGAGGAGATTCTCCTGACGGCGGCACAGTCGGCGTTTGCCATCGCTGTCTTCCTGAACCTGAAAATGGGCCGCGCAGAGGCGCTCGCACTTTTCCTGCTGTTCGCCACGCAGCTCGTCATCACCAGCGAGCTGGTTCGTATCTACTACGCCTTCGGGTATATCGCCCTCTGTGTGGTCTTGCTGTTCTTGCACCGCGCGGAACTGCCGTCGACGGTCGGCGCGGCGTGGAACGTGATCCGCGGACGGCGGGCAGACGGGTCCTTACGTGAGGCCGTCGAGAGTTGATGTGGGCCGCGTGGCGTTGATACCATCCGCGCGCGCAGGAGGAGTCTCATGGCCGACCTGAAAGACACAGCCGAACAGTTTGTGAAGGACCTCACGGCGTTGAACCTCGCCGGGCTGATGATGACGTTCACGCCGGAAGGCCTCAACAAGGCGCTCGCCATGCAGGCGCAAATGCAGGCGGGTGGAGGGCAGCAGCCCGTCACCAGCAGCGCCGTCGAACTGCTCGGAACCGAAGGCGACGACCACGTCGTGGACCTCGTGCTCACCAACCCCAACGGCTCCGTGACGATCGGGACGCGCTGGCGGGAAGTGCTGGGAGCGTGGAAGGTCAACGACATCGGCATCAAAGCCTGACTGAACTCGTAAACCGGGCTGTACGCGTGCTACTGGCATGATTGGCCCGGCCCCGGATACGCTCGCAGCGTGCCCATTTCTCACACCGGTGTCCGACCTCTCCCGTTGCATCGCCGTGCCTGGCGTTTCTGCCTTGTCGCGTGGACCTTTATCACGGTCTATGTCAGTTACAAGCGCATTCAGCGCAAGAAGAACCTGACGCCGAAAGCGAAGGACCGGCTCTACGCCAAAGCCCATGAACGCAACGCGCAGCGCATTTACACGCTGGCGACGCGCATGGAAGGCCTGCTCATCAAGACATGCCAGTTCATCAGCAGCCGGGCGGACGTTGCGCCACCGGAGTACGTCTCGGTCCTCAGCCGCCTGCAGGACCGCGTGCCCCCGCGGCGTTGGGCAGAGGTCGTGGGCCAGGTGCAGCGCGAACTGGGCGCCCACCCCGATCAGATCTTTGCCGAGTTCGCCCGCATACCCGTCGCTTCCGCCTCGCTCGCGCAGGTGCACCGCGCGAAGACGAAGGACGGGCGGGACGTGGCGGTGAAGGTGCAATACCCGGGTATCGAACACGTCGTCGAGACGGACCTCCGCAACCTTTCGATCCTGGTGCGCATCCTCGCCCGAATCGAAAAGAACTTCGACTTCCGCGTGATCATGGCGGAAGTGCGGCGCTACGTGCCGAGGGAACTGGACTTCGAGCTCGAAGGCCGCAGCTCGGAGCGCGTGGCCGCCAGCCTGGCGCACCGGCCCGACATCCACATTCCCGTTGTCCTTTGGGAGCATACCGCTCGACGGGTCCTGACGATGGAGTACATCGACGGGATCAAGATTTCGAACATCCCGGCGCTCCTGGAAGCGGGAATCGATCCCAACCGCGTCGCCCTCATCATGACGGAGGCGTATTGCGAGCAGATCCTCGTCCATGGCTTCTTCCACGCCGACCCGCACCCGGGCAACCTGCTTGTGCTGCCGGGTCCGAAAGTCGTGTTCATCGACTTTGGGCTGGTGAAGGAGCTCCCGGAAGAGTTCCGACTGAACTACGCGAAGTTGACGATGGCCACGCTGAACCAGGACGACGAGGCGATGGTCACGGCATTCCGGGCGCTCGGGTTCAAGACGAAGTCGGAGGACCCGGAATCGTTGAAGGCGCTTGGGCGGTCGTTTTGGGAGTCGGCCGGACCCGATATGAAGCCGTACGTGGATTCTGACGTAATGCCGGAGGTCAATGAGCGGTTGGCGCGCGTTCTGAAGGAGAACCCGGTCACGCAGATTCCCGCGGATATCCTGCTGGTGTTTCGCGTGATCGGTTTGATGAGCGGGTTGCAGAAGCGGCTGGACAGCCACGTGAGCATGTTCGACACCATCGCGCCCTATGCCGAGGCGCAGGCGTCAGCGGCATCGTAATCCGTTAGTCGCCGGCGCCGTTGGGCACGAGCGGGTCGACCACGTTGTCGACGGCGCCATCGAAGGAATCGCGGCCGACGTAGTAGAGCACGGCGGCCTGGAACAGGATCATGGCAACCAGGGCGCCGACGAGGATGTTGCCCATCCAACGGCGCTTGCGCTCCTCCCGCTTCTCGCGCTCGCGCTGCAGCGCGATCTCCTTGCTGAAGTAGACGCGGTCGTATTCGCGCCGGACTTCCGGCTTGCTCAGGACGCCATAGGCTTCGTTGAGGCGGAACAGCGCTTCCCGCGATGAGTCATCGACATCGACCCGGGTCGCGAGCGCGTCCGAGAGGTGCGCATAGGCATTTTCGATGCCCATCAGGTCCGCCGTTGGCGGAATCGAAAGGACAGCGTAGTAATCGACGAGTCGAGTGTCAGCCACGATTGTCTCCCTCTGTGATGTTCGACAGGGAGCGGTGGCCGCAGCAGGGGTCAGTTGTTGGTTTTACAAAGCCCCCGAAGGTAGTGACGTACCTGGGCGAGCGGGTGTTCACGGTCGATGGCGGCGCCGCCGAAGACGTGGGCGAGGATGAACATGTTGAGGATGCCGGTGATGGCGGTGGAGCACATCACGACTTCGTCTTCGATGAAATCGCCCTGTGCCATGCCGCGATCGAGGATCTCGTCGAGAGGTTGGCGGACGCGGGCGGCCAGCATGTTCGCGAATTCGGCCATTGGTTGCCCGCCCAGGCCGAAGACTTCGCGCAGGACGAGGGCGATGATCTCTTCGTTCGCGAGGAAGTGCTCCAGGTAGCGTTCGGCGAAGGCAATCGCCTGCGCATGGGGTGGAGCTTCAGGTGGGACGTGCTCCCGGATGACCGTGGCCATCTCTTCGAGGATCTCGCGCACGATGCTGCTGTAGAGACCCTCCTTGGAGCCGTAGTAGTAGTAGATCATCGGCTTGGTGGTCTGGGCATCGGCCGAGACTTCACGCAGCGACGTGGCCGCGTACCCCTTCTGCGAAAAGTGGCGCAGGGCGCTGGCGAAGATTCGTTCGCGGACATCGGGCTCGCGAGACTCGGCGCCGGCGAGGAGTGAGTCTGTTGTTGTCATAGTCTTCCCGAGTATAGCCACGGCAGCGCATTTGCGGCACGGCCGGTTCGGTTGAATGGGCGGGGCGCGAGGCCTAGACTGACTGATGCCGGGCGATTAGCTCAGATGGTTAGAGCGCGTCGTTCACACCGACGAGGTCACTGGTTCGAGTCCAGTATCGCCCACCACGCAACCCCCTTGCTTCATCCCGGCGCCTCATTCGATCGAGGCGACAAAGGGGTAGAGCGGCTGACCGCCAGCCAGCGTCTGGACTTCGACGCCGGCGAATGTTTCGCCGATCGCCGCGCCGGCGGCTCCAAGTTCGGACGGTGTCGCGCCCTCGCCGCCGTAGAGGGTCACGAGCGCGCCGGCCTCGGGATTGGCCGCGCGAAGGCCGGCGATGAGCGCGCCAACCATCGTGTCAGACTTCGCGACCAGGCGGCCATCCAGCAACGCTATTGGCTCGCCGGCGTGAACCTCGATGCCTTCGATCTTCCGTTCCGTCGCAGAGTTCGTGACTTCAACGGTCCGTACGACGCCGTAGGCCTGTCCCATGGCTTCGAAGGAGTCCGCGACGCTTGAATCGGGGTCGAAGGCGAGCATGGCCGCCATGCCCTGCGGCACGGACACGGTGGGGACAACCGTGAGCGTGCAGCGCGCGAGCCCCACGGCCTGCCGCGCGGCAAGGACCACATCCTTATGATTGGGGAGCACGATCACGTCGGGAATCCTGAGCGCGTCCGCAGCGGACGCGATCGAGCCCGCGCTCGGCTTCAGGTCATCGTGAGTGTCCATCACGCGCGCGCCCAGGCTGGAGAAGACGTCGCGCATGCCGGCCCCCGGCGCCAGCGCGAGCACTGCGACCTTCGCGCCCGCGCCACTTCCCGACGCTTCGTAACGCGTGAACTGGGCGGCCATGTCCTCCACCTTCACGCGGCTCACCCGCCCCAAGGCCTCGGCGCGCCGGAGGACGGCGTCCGGGTCATCACTGTGCACGTGGATGCGCATGGCGTTCGCGTCGCCGACAACAACGGCTGAACGCTGCGTTTCGGCGAGCGACCGGACCGCCGCCATGTCCAGTTCTCCGCCGGCGGGTTCGATGACGAACTCTGTGCAGAAGCCGAACTCCTCCGCCCGGTGCCCGGCGAGCCTGGCGACTGGCACGTGTTGGACTGCTTCCACGTCTTCCGGGGCGGCGGGCTGGCCCGTCGCGGACGCCAGGAGGGCGCGGAGGATGACGCAGATGCCTTCGCCACCGGCGTCGGTCACGCCGGCTTCCTTGAGGGCCGGGAGCTGGTCGATGGTGTGCGCCTCGGCTTCTGCGGCCACTTCGACGGCGGCGCGGAGCGTCTGCGCGATGGACGTGCCGCCGCGCTCTTTGGCGCCGCGCGCGGCAGCACGGAGCACGGTGAGCATCGTGCCTTCCACCGGCTTTGCAACGGCAGAATACGCGGCGTCCGCGGCGCTGCCGAGCGCTGCGGTGAGCGCCGCGCCGTCGAACGGCTCCGCCGCGCCGCGGGCCAGTCCGCGCAGGGCTTGCGAGAGAATGACGCCGGAGTTGCCGCGCGCACCGTACAGTGCGCCCCGGGCGAGGGCATCGAGCGACTGCGCCACCGTCGCGTCCTCCGGCAGCGCGTTGAGCACGGCGACGGCTTCCCGGAAGGTGCCGGACATATTCGTCCCGGTGTCGCCATCCGGGACGGGATAGACGTTGAGGGCATCGACGCGCCCCTTCGCTCGCAGCAACGCGTCGGAGGCGGCGTTGAGGCACCGGCGCAGGCTGGCGGAGTCCAGGGTGAAGGGCTCGTCGTGCGTCATCGTTCGCCTGCCCTTGTTTGGCCGTTACGTGGGGTGGATGCTACCATCGAGTTCCGGATTCTCCCACGGAAGGACTCAAAACGCATGGCCGATAAGACAGCGGGCCTCAAACTCACGCCGATCAAGCCCGGATTCGGCCGGCACATCCGCCACACGCACGGCGGCCGCTGGGAGCGGAAGGCTGTCCACAAGAGCCGCATGTTCCATCAGAATGCCCACAAGAAGCGCCTTTTCATCAACGGCGAATGGGTCCGCGTCACGCTCACGACGCGCGACATGCGCACGCTCCTCAAGAACGCCTGAGCCGAATCCGGGCTCAGCGCGACACTTGAACGCCCGGTGACCGCCGGGCGTTTTGCTATCTGCCGAGCACCGTTCGAAGAAGGTCGGTGATGCCCTCCGGGTAGAACGGCCGGTCCAGGTCGGCGAGTTCTTCGAGGCTCCTCCACGAGCAGGTGAATTCGACACCATCACTTTCACGCGCGACGACGGGTTCAACGCAAGCGACAGCCTCGGGCCAATCAGCTTCGTAAAGGAAGACGATCTGGTGGTGAACTTCGTCGTCGAGGGTGAAGATGTCTTCAATCACGCCGAGCGGCCGCAGTTCCTCCACGGCCAATCCGAGTTCTTCCTGCACCTCGCGCCGCGCTGCCGCAAGTGCCCGTTCGCCATATTCAACCGTGCCGCCCACGGGCCGGTAGAACGTCCGGCCGCCTTCGTTGTGTTCGGCAAGCAGCAGACGCCCTTCCCGCTTCATGAGAACCAGTGCGACGGACCTGATGGCAGCCATGGTTATGCATCCTTGAGAGCGGCGCGCAACACCGCAAGACTATCGGCCACGCTCCGTTCGGGGTTGTAGACGCTGCTCCCGCAGACCAGCACGTTGGCCCCTGCTGCGGCGCACATGGCAGCATTCCCGCTCTTCACGCCGCCGTCGATCATGAGGTCCGCGGGGCTCCCGGCTGCATCGAGCAGCTTACGGATGCGGGTCACCTTCTCCAGCTGCGAGGGGAGCATCTGCTGCCCACCCCAACCGGGGTTGATGGTCATCACCATGACCTGGTCCACGTCGGCCAGCGACTCTTCGATTGCAGCGACGGCAGTCCCGGGGTTGATGGAGATGCCTGCGCGATGGCCCTGTCGGTGAATGGCGTCAAGCGTGCGGTTGATGTGGGGTGAGACTTCGATATGCACGTTGATCGTGTCCACAATGCCCGCGTACTGGTCGACGAGGCGCTCGGGTTCGACTGTCATAAGGTGGAGGTCGAACGGCAGTGAGGTGACTTTGCGCAGCGCCGCCACGACGAGCGCGCCAAATGTGATGTTGGGCACGAACCGACCATCCATAACGTCGAGGTGGAGCAAGTCCGCGCCGCCGGCTTCGGCCGCGCGGACTTCATCGGCGAGCCGGCCAAAGTCCGCGGTAAGGATGGAAGGGGCCAGCTTGACCTGCATGCGGCACTCGCGAAGGTATCGTGACGGGTGGCGCGCGCCAGACCGTCCTGCACCATTCTATCGCGAAGCCGTTATACTATCCCGCATAGGCGCTTAAACATTTATGACCGTGCACGTTCTCTCGGACTCCACCTGTGAACTCCCGCGCAATTTGGCCGACGAGCTCGGCGTCACGGTAGTGCCGCTGACGATCTCTTTTGGCGATGAGCGCTTTGAGGATGGCGTGAACCTTTCGGCGACGGAGTTCTACGAACGCCTGCGCGCTTCGAAGGAACTGCCGAAGACCAGTCAGCCTTCGGTCGAAGCGTTCCGGCGGGCGTATGAGTCGCTGCCGGAGGGTGACGAGATCGTCTCGATCCACCTCTCGTCGCGCCTCTCGGGGACGTTGAACTCCGCCTCGATCGCCCGCGAAGAGCTGAGCGGGCGCAACCACATCGAGTTGATCGACTCCTATTCCGTCAGCCTGGGCCTGGGCGCGATAGTCCTCGATGCGGCCGAGGCCGCACGCGCCGGCGGGACCGCTGAGCAGGTGGTGGCGGCCGCCCGCCGAACCATGGACCGCCACCACCTCGTTTGCGCGCTCGATACGCTCGAGTACCTGCAAAAGGGCGGCCGCATCGGCCGGGCGCGCTCCATGCTAGGCTCTCTGCTCAGCGTGAAGCCCCTGGTGCATATTGAGGATGGCGAAGTCGCCCCGCTGGAACGGGTCCGGACGCGGGCAAAAGCCATGGAGCGCCTGCGCGAAATCGCCACGGAGGATCGGACGATCCGCCGTCTGCTGGTGGGCTGCGCGGGTAACGATGCCGAGGCGGCAGAATTCGCAGCATCGCTTGGCCCGGCTCTTCCTCACACAGACATCCGGGTGCTGCAGGTGAGCCCCATCGTGGGCGTTTACGCCGGGCCGGGCGCTATGGGCATCTGCACTGTGAGGCGCGACTGATGCCGGCCGGAGGGCTGCGGTGGTGACCGCGACCGGGCCGCTCTCGGCCAGCGATCGGCTGCTCCGCGTGTTCCAGCTTGAGCTCACGCGCGGATGCGACAACCAGTCTGTCATCGGAGGGCTCGACCGGTTGCTCATCCAGCTCAATGAGGACGGCGCGCTGCGCACGCACAGCGGATTGCTGCGCCGCGTAAAGGCGCTCCCGCCGGGAGGCTACCGTTCGCTCGACGCGGGCCAGCGGCAGAGCTGGGTGGAGGACACCGTCGCCGCCCTCAAGCGGCCATCAGCGCCGTCTCGTCCGCGACAATCGACGCCGGAACACGCGCCTCCGGACCAGCGGTCCGGCCCGCCTGTGTTGCGACTCGATTCGCCCATCACGGACCTGCCGGGCATCGGCAAGGCGGGGGCGGCCAGGCTGGAGAAGCTGGGCCTGGTCACCGCCGAAGATGCCGCGCGTTTTTTCCCACGCCGCTTCAACGACTTCAGCGACATTCGCAAGATCTCCGGGTTGCAGCCATCGTCACTCGCGCAGACGGTCGTCGGACAGGTGATGTCCGTGAGCCAGACGCGCTTCGGCCGCCACATCAAAGGCACAGAAGCAGTCTTGAGCGACGGCACGGGGTCTCTGAAGGTGGTCTGGTTCAACATGCCCTATGTCGCCCGGGCGCTCGAGGGCGAGGAGACGATTGTGGTTTCGGGGCGAGTGCGGGCCTACCGCGGCCGCCTGCAGATGGACAACCCGGAATACGAACCGTTCGAACGCGAACTCCTGCATGCGGGCCGCCTGGTTCCGGTCTACGCAGCGACCGCGGGTATCGCGCAGCGCACGTTGCGACGTGCGGTCCGCGCCGCCGTGGAAGCACTGGCCGACCGTCTGCCAGACCCGGTGCCGGCCTGGCTGCGTGAAGAGCATCGCCTGCCTTCGGCCTCTACCGCGGTTCGCGCCTACCACTATCCGGCGTCGTTTGTGGAAGCGGAGGAGGCCCGGCGGCGGCTGGCGGTGGGTGAATTCCTCGCCATCCAGGTGGCGGTCTTGATGCGCCGGGCGGAATGGCAACAGGGGGCCGACGCTCCGTCGCTCTCGTTTCATGATTCGCTCCCGGCGTTCCTCGACGGGTTGCCGTTCGCGCTCACCGGAGCGCAGCAGCGATGTCTCGACGATGTGCTGACCGACATCCGTGGCCCACGGCCGATGCTCCGTCTGCTCCAGGGCGACGTGGGCAGCGGCAAGACGGTGGTGGCGTTCGCGGGGTTGCTGGCCGCGGTGCGGTCCGGGTTCCAGGGGGCGCTCATGGCCCCGACCGAAATCCTCGCCGAGCAGCACTACCGGTCGTTCGCGAAGTTCTTTGGCGCCGGGGAATCGGCTCTCGAAGGTGTTTTCGTGCTGCCATGGCTCGGGCGGCCGCTCCGCGTGCTCCTGCTCACCGGTTCGCTGACGCCGGCGCAAAAGGAGCAGGTGCGCAACGATGCCGCCCACGGTGGCGCGGATATCGTCATCGGCACGCATGCCTTGCTCGAGGCAGGCGTTCAGATTCCGCGGCTGGCGTTCGCGGTGGTCGATGAGCAGCACCGGTTCGGCGTCCTCCAGCGCGCAAAGCTGCGTCAGAAGGGGATGAACCCGCACCTCCTCGTGATGACTGCCACACCCATCCCGCGGACACTCGCCCTGACCGTCTACGGCGATCTCGAAGTCTCGACCATCGACCAGATGCCGCCGGGGCGGAAGCCAGTGAAGACGGTTTGGGTCCAACCATCGGAGCGGGAGGAGGCCTACGACGTCATCCGCGAGCGCCTCGACGCAGGGGAGCAGGCGTTTGTGATCTGCCCGCTGGTCGAGGACTCGGAAGCGCTTGATGCGCGATCGGCCGAGGAGGAGTTCGAACGCTTGCGCACCGGACCTCTCCGTCGCTACCGCCTCGATCTGCTGCATGGGCGCATGACCGGCAAAGCCAAGGACGAGATCATGGGCCGGTTCGGACGGCGTGAGACCGACGTGCTCGTCTCGACGAGCGTGATTGAGGTTGGCATCGACGTACCCAACGCGACGGTCATGGTGATTGAGGGCGCCGAGCGATTTGGGTTGAGCCAGCTGCACCAGTTCCGCGGACGGGTGGGTCGGTCGGACAAGCAGAGCTACTGCCTGCTGTTTTCGACCGACGAGGAGCCCGGGCCCGACGCGCGTCAGCGGCTCGAAGCGATGATGGAAACGAACGACGGTTTCCGGCTCGCAGAAGTCGACCTGGAGATGCGCGGCGAGGGCGAGGCCTGGGGACGCATCCAGAGCGGCGTGAACACGATGCTGCGCGTCGCCCGCCTGACGGACCGGGACATCCTCATGGACGCGCGGGGGATGGCCGAAGAGGTGCTGGCGCGGGACCCGATGCTGCAGAAGCCTGAGCACCGTGCCCTGGCTGCTGCGGTGAAGCCGTTCCTGGAGAAGGCTACCGAAGCTAATTAGATCCCGAGGCCCAACTCCGTGCGGATTGCCTTGAGGCGATCGACGTTGGCTTTGTCCGGGCCTTTGTTGTCGAGCCCGGGCACTTCGAGGAGGAAGGGCACGTTCGCGGAGGCGGGGTGGGCCATCAGCGTGCGGAAGCCTTCGGTGCCGATGTGGCCGTCGCCGATGTTCTCGTGCCGGTCGCGGACGGCGCCGAGCGGCATCTTGCTGTCGTTCGCGTGAACCGCGCGAAGCCGATCGAGGCCCAGTTCGCGTTGGAACTCGGCCATGGTCAGCTCGCAGCCTTCGCGGGAGGCGATGTCGTAGCCCATGGCGTACACGTGGCAGGTGTCGATGCAAATGCCCAGGCGACTGTCGCCGGCGGTGCCGTTGATCATGGCGGCGAGTTCGCCGAACGTCCGGCCGACGCAGGCTCCCTGGCCGGCGTTGGTCTCAAGCAGCAGCTGTGCACTTCCCGGAGCGGCTTCGAGGATCTGCCTGAGGAGCGAGCAGACCTGCGGGAGGACGTCATCAAACCCCGCTCCGAGGTGGCTGCCCACGTGGAAGATGACACCCTCGGCGCCGAGCCTGCCGGCCCACGAGAGCGCGTTGCTCAGGGTCGTGACGGACTTCTCGAGGATGGCTTCGTCTTTGGTGGCGAGGTTCGCCAGGTAGATGCCGTGGATGAAGACGGGGACGCCCGCAGCGGCGAGGCCGGTGCGGAAGCCCTCTTCCTGTTCAGGGGTGATGTTCGGCGTCTTCCACTGCTGCGGGGCGGAGAGAAAGAGCTGGATGGCCTCCGCGCCGATCGCTTCCGCGCGAGCAAAGACCGTCTGACATCCGCCTGCGCTCGAAACGTGCGCTCCGATCCTCATCGAGCCATGATAGTGGCTGTCTCATGAGTATCCCAAGCAAGGCGACATAACTTTCCAAATCTAGGTGGTCGGAGGTTAGAGTGGGATCATGCCCGTTGAGCGAGTCGTTTCAAGCATTTGTCAGAACTGTCGTAGTAACACGAACCATGATGTGATGGCGGAGTGGCGCAACTCCGGTTACGCGAAAGGGCCGGGACTATCTTTCCGGGAAGACTTCTTAGTCATAAGGTGCCGGGGATGCGAGAGTGTTGCATTCCAAACCGAGTATTGGGACTCAGATTACTACAATGGGCCATACGAAGCTGCAGATCCCCCGTTTATTCGCCGTTTTCCATTTAGCGGAAACGATCGAGCTGAGATGCATGAAACAGCAGCGCTGCCCGATAGAGTACGCAAACTATATTCCGAAATGATGCTCGCGAGGAACGTTGGCGCAAATATACTTACCGCGGCCGGGCTGCGCGCAACGGTGGAGGCTATCTGCATCGACCAGGCATGCGATGGACGGAACTTAGCGGACAGAATTGAGCAGTTG
>CAYYSD010000006.1:47092-59816 GCA_964474285.1 uncultured Anaerolineaceae bacterium
TTGCATCAGAAGGGCCTGCTCGCGGAGGGTCAGGCCGACTATCTTCATATGCACCGATTTCTTGGGAATGAGGCCGTTCATGAAATGGAGAGTTCTCGAATCGAAGAGCTATCCAAAGCCATCGACACCCTGGAGATCTTGCTAACCACCATCTATGTGCTTCCCCGCCACGCGGACGAGTTGGAAGCCTTGCGAAAGGAACGCGGTGCGTCGTCGCTACGCATGCGGCGCGAACAGCCGGAGGCATAGCGCCGGCGGAACGCGGCGGACCTTTGAACGTTGACAGCCTGCCGCCGTCATTCCCATGATCCGGCAAACGCGCCGCCGCGCATGGAGCCCTTCCTATGGCTTTTCCCGATGTCCCGAGCAACGGCATGCCGCTTTCCGGATTGAAGGTCATCGATTGCACCATCTTTCAGCAGGGGACGTATTCCACCGTCCTGCTCGCAGACTATGGCGCGGACGTGATCAAGGTCGAAGGGCCCGAGTCGCCCGACCCCGGCCGAGGGCTGAGCGAGGCGTATTACCAGAGCTATAACCGCAACAAGCGGGGCGTTGTCATCGATCTCAAGCACCCGCAGGGGCGCGGGACGTTGTTGCGCCTCACGGACACCGCCGACCTGTTCGTGCAGAACATGCGCCAGGGCGTGATGGAAAAACTGGGGCTCGGATACGACGACATGCGCGCGCGAAACCCCGGCATCATCTACGCCTCGGCGAGTGGATACGGGGCAAAAGGGCCGCACCGGACGTGGGCGGCGATGGACATCCTCGGCCAGGCCCGGGGTGGAACGATGGCGGTGCAGGGGCCTCCCGACGTGCCACCGGTTGCCGCGTTTGGCGGCATGGCGGACCAGACGGGAGCGATCACGCTGGCCTATGGTGTGCTGCTGGCGATCATCCACCGGGCGCGGACAGGCGAGGGACAGTTCGTCGACGCCTCGCTGCTTGGCGGCCAGATCATGATGCAGACGCACAACATCACGGGCGCGATCTTCAGTGGCAAGGCCCCGCAGCGCATCCCGAGAAGCGAGGCGCAGGCAACGTGGAATACTTACAGGTGCCGCGACGGGCGGTACCTGACGGTGAGCATGCTCCAGAGCGACCGCTGGTGGCCCCCGTTCTGCGAGGCGGTGAATCGCCCGGAGTGGCTGACGGACCCGCGGTATTGCGACGCCAGGGCCCGGACCGCGAACCGGGTGGACCTGGTGGCGAAGTGCGACGAGCTCTTCCTGGAGCGTGACCAGATGGATTGGGTGGAGCACCTCTGCAATGCAGGGTTGCCCGCCGCGCCGGTGCAGGATTACCTGCAGGTCGCGGAGGACCCGCAGGTGATCGCCAACGACTACGTCGTGCCGTTCGAGCGGCCGGACGGGACGCAATCGCGGATGGTCGGGCCCGCCGTGCAGCTTTCGAAGAGCCCCGGCTCAATCCGGCACAGGGCGCCGGAGTTCGGCGAACATACCGAGGAAGTCCTGCTTGAGCATGGGTTTAGCTGGGACGAGATTGCCGAGCTCGCGAGGGCCGGTGCGATCGGGCCTCGTTGAGGCCCTCCTGAATGTGAGTCGGCGCGAGCCCGGACCGGGAGAGTTCATGTTCGTTTTGCACATCGAGCACCACGTTCCTGACTACGACGGCTGGAAACAGGCGTTCGATAGCGACCCGGCCGGGCGGGAAAAGTCCGGAGTGCGGCGGTACCAGGTTCTCCGTTCGGTGGACGACCCGAATTACGTGACCATCGACCTTGAGTTCCAGACGAAGGCGGAAGCTGAGGGACTCCTGGCCGCGATGCAGGTCGTCTGGGGGCGGGTCCAGGGGAGCGTCATCGCGGGTCCACAGTGGCGGCTTTCCGAGGTTGTCGAGACGAAGGCCTACTGACCGAGCGGCCCGCACCCCTCATGCACGGCGGTGTCCCCTCCATCCGGGGGGGTAGGCGGCCAGTTCGGCCAGGGATTTCGGCCCCGCACGTCCCCCAACAGGTAGGGGATTGATGTGTCGCGGTGTTCGTCCTAGGATAGGGGGGTACCCTATGGAGAGAAGGATGACGCCAGACACCCGAAAACTTGCGCTCCGACGCCTCAAAATCATTGGAGGGCAGCTCCAGGCGCTGGAACGGCAGATCGAAGAGGACCGCTACTGCATGGATGTCCTCGACCTCTCCATGTCCATCCAAAAGGCGCTGCGCAGCCTCGATGGCCTGGTGATTGAGGGGCACCTGCGCACCCATGTGGTCGAACAGCTCACGGGCGGCGAGACTGAACGAGCAATCAAGGAGCTCTTGCGGCTCTACAAAGTCCAGGGCCCGGCCGACGAAAGCTGAGACCCCCAGTCCCCGGAAAGGAAGTTAGCCATGCCTCAGACTCTCAAACTCGATATCACCGGAATGACCTGCGACCACTGCGTGCGCGCCGTCACCAACGCCGTCCAGGATGTTGACGGCGTCACGAAAGCGGCGGTGAGCCTCGAAACGAAGTCGGCCGTCGTCGAAGGCGACGCGTTCGATGTCGACGCCATCCTGGAAGCGATCAGCGAAGAAGGCTACGAAGCCGCTATCGCATCTTCGAACTGAAAAGGGAAAGGTCCGGGATGGCCCTGGAAGAGGCGTGGATGCCATGACTCAGAATTCAATCACGCTCGACATCGGTGGGATGACGTGCGCTTCGTGCGTGCGAAGGGTTGAACGGGCACTCTCGAAGGTGCCGGGTGTGGAGACGGCCGCGGTGAACTTCGCTTCGGAAACGGCGATGGTCACGCTCGGTGCGGAAGTCGGCGTCCCGGCATTGATTGCAGCGGTGGAGAAGGCGGGGTACAAGGCTGAACCAGCCCGCGCACGGGCCGAGCGCGCGTCGGAGCGAGCCGCCGAATCGCGGCGGCTGCTGATTACGCTGCTCATCGGGGCAGCCCTGGCGATCCCCACGATCGTCATCGCGATGGCGATGGATATCGCCGGCATGCCGCTGTTCGGAAACCACAAGCTCACCGGCTATCTGCTCCTGGGTCTCGCGACGCCGGTGCAGGTGGGGCTCGGGTGGCGCTTCTACAAAGGCGCGGCGATCAGCCTGAGGCACCTCAACCCCAACATGGACGTGTTGGTTGCCCTCGGAACGACAGTCGCTTTCGTGTTTAGCACGTGGGTCGTGGTTTCGGGCAGCGATGAGCACATGTTCTTCGACGTGAGCGCCGCAGTGCTCGTTTTCATCACCATGGGCAAGTACCTGGAAGAGACATCCAAGGGGCGTGCTTCGGCAGCGTTGCGCGCGCTCCTGGGCCTCGCAGCGAAGTCCGCCTCCGTCGTTCGCGACGGAAAAGAGGTAGATGTGCCCGTCGAGCAACTGATGGTCGGGGACGAGTTCATTGTGCGGCCCGGTCAGCGCATCGCGGTCGACGGTGTCATCATTGCGGGGTCGAGTTCCATTGACGAATCGATGGTCACCGGGGAGTCCATCCCCGCTGAACGCGTGGTCAACGACCACGTGATTGGCGGGACGGTGAACCAGGCGGGCGTCGTGACCGTACGAGCCACGGCAGTTGGCTCGGGCACCACGCTGAGCCAGATGGCGCGTCTTGTGGAGGAGGCCCAGGGTTCCAAGGCGCCGATTCAGAAGCTCGTGGACCAGGTGGCTGCGGTGTTCGTTCCGGTCGTTGTGGCCATCGCGATCGCGGTGTTCGTGGCGTGGGGACTGATTGCGGGGGACTGGATGGGCGGCATGGTCGCCTCGGTTGCGGTACTCGTCATCGCGTGCCCGTGCGCACTCGGCCTGGCGACCCCGACGGCGATCATGGTCGGCTCCGGCATTGGCGCGGAACGTGGTGTGCTCATTCGCAACGCGGGCGTGCTCGAAGCAACGCGGAAGCTTGACGTCATCGTGCTCGACAAGACTGGCACGTTGACCGAAGGCCGTCCGCAGGTGATGGAGGTCGTTCCCCTCGCGACGATGAATGAGCAGGCGCTCCTGACCCTGGCGGCTGCCGCCGAATCCGGTAGCGAGCACCCGCTCAGCCGGGCGGTGGTCGATGCGGCCGTCGAATCGGGCTACACACTGCCCGGGGCGAAGGACTTTGTCGCCACGGCCGGTCGTGGGGTCGCCGCGTCGGTCGATGGCGGGCAGGTGCTCGCGGGAAACCTGGCGATGATGGCGGACCACCGGATCACGCTGGAGGGCACGGCGCGGGACGAATTCGACCGGCTCGAAGGCTTCGGACGCACAGTGGTCGTGGTGGCCGTCGATGGCCGGGCGGCTGGAGTCATCGGCATCGCGGACGCGGTGAAGCAAAACGCTCCGCGCGCCGTCGCCGCGCTCAAGCGGCTCGGCCTCCGGGTTGTCATGCTCACAGGTGACAACGAACGCGCGGCGTCCGCAGTGGCATCGAGCGTCGGTATCACCGAGTTCCGCGCCGGAGTGCGGCCGGGGGATAAGCTGACCTTCGTCCGCGAGCTCCAGGCAAAGGGCTTGCGAGTCGCGATGGCAGGGGACGGCGTGAATGACGCGCCGGCGCTCGCCCAGGCCGACATCGGGATCGCCATGAGCACGGGTGCGGACGTGGCCATCGAAGCGGGCGACATCACGCTCCTGCACGGGGATGTCTCGAAGATAGCGGAGTCGGTGGCGCTCAGCCGCTCCACGCTGGCGACGATTCGCCAGAACCTTGTGTGGGCGTTCGGGTACAACGTCGTCGCGATTCCCGTCGCGGCGGCCGGGCTCCTGAATCCGATCCTGGCAGGCGCAGCGATGGCATTCAGCTCGGTCTCGGTCATGGCGAACAGTCTTCGGCTCCGTATGAAGACGCGGCGCATCGCCGAGGAGAGCGGAAACGCCTTCAGCGCTTCGGGCGAAACGATGTGGAGCATCGGCAAGGCCCCTATCCTGGCGATGGGCGCCGCCATTCTCGTCCTCGTCGTGCCGCTGGCCACCTTCACGGCGATTGACCGCGACTGGATCGGTGGGGACGACGGCGATTCACACAGCAACATGGGCGACCTCCCGCCGCGGACCGTGCTTGTTGAATTGAGCAATTGGGCAGTGGAGCCGTCCCGGGGAACTATCTCCGCCGGGACCGTCACGTTCCGCGCGGTGCACGATGCGCACGACCACGCAGATGCACACGGCAACGACAAAGGTGGAGCCGAGCACGATCTGGCGGTCCTCCGCAAGCTGCCAGGTGGTGGTCTGGAACTTGTGGGCAAGACCGGGAACCTCAAGCCGGGCCAGCAGGAGGATCTCAAGCTCGAGCTTCCGCCGGGCGACTACCAGCTCATTTGCGATATCGGCGAAGTGGTCAGCGGCCAGGCCGTCAGCCACCTCGAGAAGGGAATGACCGCGGACTTCACCGTCAGCTAACCAGGAGTCCGCTGGTACGAACTACTCCAGGACGCCGTCAGAACCGCAGCGTGGTTCCGACGGCGTTCTGCACGTACGCCTCGGGGAGCGCGGCCGCCAGGGCGTGCTGAGCTTTGTACCCCGTGCAGTGTCCGGGGACGATGACGCTTGGTGCGAATCCGCGCATGGCGTCGACCACGGCCGGGATCTGGGGTTCGAAGAAGGCGCCGGGCAGGTGGAAGCCGCCGATCACCGCGTGGACCCGTGACTCGCCGGTGAGGGACTGTGCCCGCCGGATAATGTTCACGATGCCGGCGTGCCCGCACCCGGTGAGGACGACCAGGCCCTTTCCCGTCACGTTCACGACCAGGGCCTGGTCATCCAGGAGGTGTGGTTCGGGCTCCCAGGTTTCCCCACGCTGCCGCTGGAAGAAGGGGAATCCCTGTTCGAATTCCGTCACCCTGGGAACTTCTCCGGTAATCAGGACCACGCCCTCGAAGAGCAGTGAGGGATCGGCCGATTCGAGCAGTTCGAATCCAGCTCCCTCCAACGCGGAACGCGACGGTGGCGGCAGGGGCGTTGGGGTCTGGCCGGGAGGGGCCGATCGGCGTTGAGCGTAGGCCGTGGGATGGACCGTCATCGGCATGCTGAACGAGCCGAGACGCTTGGCCAGGCCATCCAGTCCGCCGGTGTGATCGAAGTGGCCGTGCGACAGCACCACACCTTCGATTTCCCACGGTGACACTTCGAGCCGGTCCATGTTCTCGATAAGCCCGCCTGGTGAGAGCCCGGCATCGAAGAGAAGGGTATGGCGCGCGCCGCGTGTTTCGACGGTTACGAGCGCCGAGAATCCATGCTCCGCGACCAGCGTAGTGCGCACTCCGGATGCGTCGATGAGCGGGTTTGGCACGAGCGGCCCCCAGGGGCGGCGAATTACTCCTTCGTCACCGGGGAGCAAGGCGTCGATGGTGTTGTCGACGAGGGTCGTAATCTCAAGCCTGCCGGCGGTGACCAGCGGGAGGGGATTTGCCACAGGGCACCTCGTGTGTCGATGGGATTGTCGGCAAGCTTAACGCGCCTTGCGATCGGCGTTGATACACTTTGAATATGAAGCGAGCTCCGTCCCGGCCCGTCCGCGCGGGCGCCGTCACCATCGGTGGCGGCAACCCGATCGTTGTCCAGTCCATGTGCGCCACCCGGACGCAGGACGTTGAAGCGACCGCCGCCCAGGCCCGAATGCTCCACGATGCGGGCGCTGGTCTTGTCCGCATCGCCGTCGACAACCCGAAGGATGTCGAATGCCTGGCGGAGGTGCATGCGCGCGTTCCTGAAGCGAACCTGGTGGTGGACCTCCAGGAAAACTACCGCCTGGTGACTCAGGTGGCGCCCCACGTGAGCAAGGTTCGCTACAACCCGGGCCATCTCTACCACCATGAGAAGCAGAAGCCGGTGCGGGACAAGGTGGCCTTCATCATCGAGACGGCGGCGCAGCACGACTGCGCGATTCGCATCGGTGTGAACTGCGGTTCTGTCGACCCGGCGATGGCCGAAAAGTTCGATGGCGCAGACGAACCACAGCTCAAGGGCGTGACCGCAATGGTGGAGAGCGCGCTCGAACATTGCCGCATCCTCGACGACCTTGGCTACACCCGCTACGTCGTTTCGATGAAAGACAGTGATCCGCGCAAGGTCATTGAAGGGAACACGCGGTTCGCAGCGTTGCGCCCGGACGTGCCGCTCCATCTCGGGGTGACCGAGGCGGGGCTCCTGCCCGACGGTGTCATCAAGACACGTATCGCGTTCGAGCAGCTCCTTTCTCGCGGTATCGGCGACACCATCCGCGTGTCGCTCACGTTGCCGTTTTCGGACAAGTGGCAGGAAGTGGAGGCCGGCCGGAAAATCATTGAAGACATCGAGGCGGGCCGGTTTCGCTCGGTGCCGGTGTTCCAGGACCACGGTCTGAACATCATCAGCTGCCCCAGCTGCAGCCGGGTCGAGAACGAAGCGTTCGTCGACCTGGCGTTCAAAGTGAAGGAGATGTCCGCCTACGCGAAGGAATACGACGTGACCATCGCGGTGATGGGTTGCCGCGTCAACGGCCCGGGCGAGACGGACGACGCTGACCTGGGCCTGTGGTGCGCACCGACCTTCGTGAATCTGAAGAAGGGCGAAGAGGAGCTCGGCGCGTTCCCCTACGACACGGTTCTCGACCGGCTCAAGGTCGAACTCGACGCGATCATCGAACGGAAGAAGCCGGTCCCGGCAAGCGCATGAACATCGGTTCCGTCACACATATCGCCCGGTATCCAGTGAAATCGATGCGCGGCGAGGCCCTGGAGTCCGTGGACATCGACTTCGTCGGCCTGCCTTTCGACCGTGCGTTTGCGTTTGTGCAGGACGGGGTCCACTCGGCGTTCCCCTGGTTCACCGGCCGAGACTGCCCCGAGATGCTCAAGTGCCAGCCAATCCTCGGCGAAGGCAGTTGGCCGGAAGTCGCCGTGATCACGCCGGAGGGCGAGTTCCCGCTGACGAGCCCTGAACTTACCGCCAAGTTGCACCAGTGGAGCGGCAAGCGCGCCTCGCTCCGTACCGACTACCGCGGTTGCCAGGATGTTGCGTACATTTCGATCATTTCCACGGCGACCATCCGAGCTCTCACCGAAGCCGCTGGAGTGGCGGACGATCACCGGCGCTTTCGAATGAACTTCGTGGTGGACATCGGGGACACGCCGTTTGCGGAGAATGCATGGGCAGGCAAGGCAGTGACGATCGGAGGAGCCACCATCGCGGTTCACCAGCCCGACCGCCGCTGCAACATGATCACGCTTCACCCGGAGACCGGCGAAGCGACGCCGGCGGTCCTGACGAAGGCCGAGGAACTGAACAGGAGGTGCGCCGGGATGTATTGCTCGGTGCTGGTAGAAGGGCGCGTCAAGGTGGGCGACTCCCTTTCCTTTTAGCCCCAGGCGGGCGACAGACGCGTGCTCGCAATGCAAGATCCCATCGAGAATCAAGTCCTGGGGTGCCCCAATGCCGAATCCCGTTGTCAGCTTCGAAATCCGCGGGCCCGACCCGGCCAGGCTTCGCCAGTTCTACAGTGACGTCTTCGGCTGGGAAGTGTTCGTTTTCCCGGGCGGGGCCTACGCCGGGGTTGAAACGGCGAAACACGCCCATGACGATGCCGGCGGCACTGTACGCTACGAAGGCGACGACGCATTCATGAACGACGGCGTCATTGTTGGAAGCTCGGGCGGACAACCGGCATGGAAGTACCCTGGCGAGCCTCGCTGGCACGCCTTTCAACACGGCACTGAGGGCGGCGGCATCGCGGAAGGCGCGCCCGCGCTCACCTTCTACATCCAGGTGCCGGACCTTGAGGCCGCGCTGGCGAACGTCGCCCGCGGCGGTGGGGCCGTCGTGTTGCCACCGACGAACGTCGCTCCCGAGGTGTTCATCGCGACATTCAGCGACCCGGCCGGGAACGTCGTCGGGCTTACTCGGGCACCTGCCCGCTCCGGGTGACGGCTGGAAGTCGGCACCGTCTTCTTAACGAATCCGCCAGCCGTCACGCGGCAAATTCCGCCTGATTGGCGGGCCGGCCCGGATTGCCGCAGAATGGGACTGCACTTTTCCCGGATCAGGGATCCGCAACCAAACAAGGGGTCGTTCATGGAACTGAAATTCGGCCAACGCGAGGAAGCTCTCCGCCAGGAAGTCCGCTCTTTCCTCACCGACAATCTGAAGGGCCAGGGAGAAGGCGAATTCAACGCCCGCTCCGACGAGGCGTTCGAACGCGCCAAGGTGTTCAACTCGGAACTGGCGAAGCGCGGCTGGATCGCACCGGCCTGGCCGAAGGAATACGGTGGTCTCGGCGCTTCCATCTACGAGCAGATGGTCTTCAACGAGGAATTCGGCTACCACGGCGCTCCCGACACGGGCACGCGCGGTTTCGGCGTTGGCATGATCGGCCCAACCCTCATCATCCATGGCTCCGAAGAGCAGAAGAAGAAGTACCTCCCGCGCATCACCAGTGGCGAAGACATCTGGTGCCAGGGGTATAGCGAGCCGGGCGCCGGTTCCGACCTTGCCTCCCTTCAGACGCGCGCCATCCGCGACGGAGACGAGTTCGTCATCAACGGCCAGAAGATCTGGACTTCGGGCGGCCACCGCGCCAACCAGATGTTCACGCTCGTGCGCACCGACCCTGAGGCCCCGAAGCACCGCGGCATCAGCTTCCTGCTCATCGACGACATCAAGAACACCCCGGGCCTCACCATGCGGCCGCTCATCAACATGGCGAACCGCCATCACTTCAACGAGGTGTTCTTCGAGGACGTGCGCGTTCCAGCCCGCAACCTCGACTTCGAACGCTCGGGTATCGGCACGACCGCGTCGCAGAAGCACACGCTCGAGAATCTCGTCGCGGCGATCAAGCAGCTCGATCCTGAGAAGCGCGCGGCCAACCGGATCAAGCTCGCCGAGCACGTCGTCGCCAACAACGTGGCCCGCTTCCTGGGCTACCGAATCGGCTATATCCAGGCGAACCAGCGTGTCCCGAACTACGAAGCCTCGGTCGTGAAAATCTTCCAGTCGGAACTGGGTCAGCGTATCTATAACTTCGCGGTGAACATGTTCGGCCTGTCCGGCCAGTTCGTGCCCGAAGAGTCGCGTGCGCCGCTGGGCGGCCAGATGCCGGAGCAGTACCTCCACGCTGTGCCCAGCTCGATCTACAGCGGAAGCAACGAGATCCAGCGGAACATCATCGCCACGCGCGGCCTCGGCCTGCCTCGCGGCTAGACCGTCGTTCACGCCTATATTCCGAGAAGGCCACCGAATTGCGGTGGCCTTCTCCGTTTTTGGCGGGCACTGGAGGTGAGACATGACTGTCCCGACACTGACGTTTGTCGGATCGGGAGATGCGTTTGGCAGCGGCGGCCGCTTGCAGGCGTGCCTCATGCTGGATGGCCCGCCGGGCAAGATCCTGTTGGACTGTGGCGCGTCGTCGCTCATCGGCCTCAAGCGGTTAGGGATAGCGCCGAACGAGATTCAGGCGGTCGTCCTGACGCACCTCCACGGCGACCACTTTGGCGGTCTGCCGTTCCTGGTGCTCGATGGTCAATTCAGCCGCCGCGAACGGGACCTGGTGGTGGTTGGTCCGCGCGGGACGGAAGCGCGTGTGAGAGCGGCCATGGAGGTCTTCTACCCCGGTTCCACCGCAGTTCAGCGCGCCTTCGCGGTGCGCTTCCTGGAACTGAACCCTGCGGTTCCAACGGATCTCGATGGCGTGCAGGTGAGCTGCTTGCCTGTCGACCACGCCAGTGGGGCCGATGCGTTTGCAGTGCGCGCCGGTTACGGCGGCAAGTCCGTGACCTACACGGGTGACTTCGCCTGGAACGACAACGTCGCCAGTTTCGCCGCCGGTAGCGACCTCTTCGTGCGCGAGGGGTACATGCTGGAACGGCGGGTTAAGTACCACGCTTCGTTCTCGGATCTCCAGCCGCACCTCGCGACCACGCTGTTCGGCACTCGCGTCATCCTGACGCACATGGGGCCGGAGATGCTGGCGAACCCTGGCGCGGTGCCGGTCGAGACGGCGTCGGACGGGCTTGTGGTCACGCTTTAGGCAGCGGGTTCGCCTTCGAGTACCTGCAGTTCGACGGTCCGGTCGCCGATAAGCGCCCGGCGGCGGACGACGCCCGGCGCGAAGCTGGCCAGGCAAAGCAGGCAAAGGACGGCAAGCATGGTGAACGTGTGCGCGATACCCCAGCGATCGGTGGTGAACCCGACGACCGGCACGAGCAGCGCCAGGACGAAGCTGCTCACCATGCCCTGGAACGAGAGCACGGTGGCCCGTTGGTCTGACGAAATCCGGCGATTGACGTAGCCGGTGGCGATCGGGGTGAGCATGGCGATCATCCCGAAGCCAACGGGCATCGCCACGTAGGTGGAGAGACCCGGCCCGAGGGCAAGGGAGAGACAGGCAGCGGCGCCCAGGGCGGGCAAGGCGACGAGCGGGAGGAACGAACCAAGCGAGGCCTGGAGGCGCCCCGCAAACCATGCGCCGGCTACACCGGCGGCCATGAGCGGCACCTGCAGCATGGAGAACACCGTTCCCACCTCGATGTCACGGTCGATCAGGTAGGGCTGGATGAGATATTGCAGGCCCATGAGGACGGCAAAGGTCGATCCGGAGAGCAAGACCACCGCCCGGACGTCCCGGGTGTTCCAGATCTCGTGAGCGGCCCCGCGGATGGTCGAGACGATCCCCGGTCGTGCCTCTGTGGTCTCCCGCGGAGGCTCCCAGAGGGTCAGGGCGGTTGCCGCGGCAATCAGGCAGGTTGCGGCGCCGATGTAGATAGTGACTTCGATGTCGTAGAGCGCCGCGACCGGGCCGCCAGCGAACGTCGCGATGGCCGCGGCGGCCGCGCTGATTGCAGTCCCGCGCCCGGCAATGCGTTCGTAGTCGGCCTCCCGGCCACCGGCCTTGAGCGTGTCGTAGAGGAGCGCCATGTCGGCCCCCGACATGAGGGTGGCGGCGAGGGACCACAGCAGGAACGACGTGAGCAGGAGCGGGAACGAGGTGGCGAAAGCGAAGATGAGCACCGCCACGGCCAGGCACGCCGCTCCTGACGCGAGCGAGACCGGCCGCCCGAACCGGTCAGCGACGGCGCCGGTTGGGACTTCGAGCAGGACCACTCCGATGAGGAACAGGCCCTCGACGAAGGTAACCTGCGTGAGACTGAAGCCATTCTGGAGGGTCAGAAATACGACCCACACAGGTATCCACAGCTGGAAGTCCCGGAGGAACCAGAAGACATAAAGCGCATTGATGTTGCGAGTATGGGCAGGTGTGGCGCTCACGGGCGGCCACGATAGCACACCACGGGTAAACGGCTCGATTCGGGCTGCTCCTATGAAGTCGGAGGCCCGCTACAATCGAGGCGCACATGCTCGACCCCGAGAGCTTCGAACGCCGCATCGGCTCCTCCGCGACCATCGCCTTTCTGGCTGCAGTCATGTTTGCGAGCGTGCTTGCCTACTGGCAGGTGTTTCGGACCGACCTCGGTTCGCGCGATGGCAACCCTCGCCTCCTGCGGGCCTTCGAAGACCCGGACCGGGGCCGCATCCTCGATCGCGAAGGGAATGTCCTCGCTGAGTCGCTCCCGGACGGCTCCCGGCACTACCACGACGCATCGGTGGCGCACCTCGTGGGGTTCCTGGATGCCCGCTTCGGCAGCCAGGGAGTGGAGCTCGCTTTTAACGACACCCTGAGCGGGACAGCACGTGGTTCGTGGCAGGGCGCCCTGGATACCGAGTTCCGCCGCTCTGCGATCAAGGGCTCCGATGTCGTCCTCACCATCGACCCGAAGCTTCAGACGGTTGCTGCGCAGGCGCTCGGCGCCCGT
>CAYYSD010000007.1:0-50434 GCA_964474285.1 uncultured Anaerolineaceae bacterium
GAAAACAAGATGGCGGACGCGCACTTCTTCATCGAGATGATGGAGCGCGGCGGCAAGATCGTGACGATTACGCCCGAATACAGCCCGCCAGCGACAAAGGCAGACTACTGGATCCCGTGCCGGCCGGGCCTCGGCGATACGTCCATCTTCCTGGGTATCACGAAGATCCTGATGGATCGGAACCTCTACGACGCTCCGTTCGTGAAGGCGTTCACCGACTTCCCGCTGATCATCCGGGCCGACACACTCAAGCGCCTGAACCCGATCGACGTGTTTCCCGGATACAAGCCTTCTCTACCAGAGAACGGGCCGAGCTTCACGGAACAAGGTCTGACGAAAGAGCAATACGCGAAGCTGCAGGACTACGTGGTCTTCAACACCACGAGCAACTCGCTCGCGGCAGTCACGCGCGACGACGTGGGCGCCAAGATGTCGCAGAAGGGCATCGACCCGAACCTGACGTACCGCGGGACGGTGAACCTCGTCGACGGGCGCCAGGTGCAGGTGCTGACGCTCTGGGAGGCCTACAAGGACCACCTCAAGGACTACGACCTGGACACCGTCGCCGAAATCAGCGGGTCGCCGAAGAACCTCATCGAACAGCTCGCCATCGACATCGCGACGATTAAGCCGGTGGCGATCCATGTGGGAGAAGGCATCAACCACTGGTTCCATGCCACGCTCCACAACCGTGCCACGCACCTGCCGCTGATGCTCACGGGCAACATCGGCACGCCGGGCGCAGGATGCTATTCGTGGGCGGGGAACTACAAGGCTGCGCTGTTCCAGGGGACCCCGCAAACAGGGCCCGGGTTCAAGGGCTGGGTCGCAGAAGATCCGTTCGAACCGAACCTGGACCCGAACGCGAAGGGCAAAGACATCGTCGCCCACGCCTATACGAAGGACGAAGAGCCAGCCTACTGGGACCATGGCGACCAGGCGTTGATTCTCAACCTGAAGGCCGGCCGGAAGAACTTCACGGGTAAGACTCACATGCCGACGCCGACCAAGGTTCTCTGGACGACGAACGTCAATCTGCTGAACAACGCCAAGTGGACCTATGGCGTGCTCTTCAACGTCCTCCCGAGGATCGACATGATCCTGACGCAGGACATCGAGATGACGCTGAGCTGCGAATACTCAGACTTCATCCTGCCGGCGAATTCGTGGCTGGAAACGAACCAGGTCGAGGTGACCGCATCGTGCCAGAACCCGTTCCTCCAGATCTGGAAGGGCGGCATCAAGCCGATGTTCGACACGAAGGACGACATCGAGATCATGGCCGGCGTCGCCCAGGCGCTCACCAACGAGACCGGCGACAAGCGGTTCGCGGACTACTGGAAGTTTGCGCTCGAAGGCCGCACGGACATCTACCTGCAGCGGCTGCTCGATTCATCCGGCACAACCAACGGCTACACCGTGAAAGACATCATGTCCGGAAAGTATGGCGAGCCGGGTTCCGCGCTGCTGATGTTCCGGACGTACCCGCGCATCCCCTATTGGGAGCAGGTTCACGACAACAGGCCGTTCCACACGGACACGGGCCGGATGAACAGCTACTGCGACATCCCCGAAGCGATTGAGTATGGCGAGAACTTCATCGTCCATCGCGAGGGGCCGGAGGCGACACCGTACCTGCCGAACGTCATCGTCAGTTCCAACCCGTTGATCCGGCCCAACAGCTACGACATTCCGGAGTCGGAGATGGACCCGGAGATGCGGACGGTTCGGAACATCAAGAAACCGTGGGCGGAGGTGAAGAACACGAAGAACGCGCTCTGGGAGGCCGGGTACAACTTCTACTTCCTTACGCCGAAGACCCGGCACACGGTGCACTCGTCGTGGAGCGTGACCGACTGGATGAACCTCTGGTCCACGAACTTCACCGACCCCTACCGGGCGGACAAGCGCCTGGCAAGCGTCGGGGACCAGCAGCTGCACATGTGCCCGGACGACGCCAAGGCCCTTGGCCTCGTCGAAGGGGACTACGTCTACGTGGATGCGAACCCGGCTGACCGGCCCTTCATCGGGCACGACAAGCCAGAGTATGCGGAGGTCAAGAAGGTGGCGCGGATGATGCTTCGCGTGAAGCTGAACCCGGCTTACCCGCGCGGGGTCGTGATGACGAAGCACGGGGGATTCGGCGCCACCGAGAAGACCGTCTGGGGCCATGAAAACCGCCCCGACGGCCGTGCGGTCTCGGCCGACACGGGCTACCAGTCGAACTTCCGCTACGGCAGCCACCAGAGCGCGACCCGTGACTGGTCAATGCCGATGCACCAGACCGACACGCTCTTCCACAAGGCCAAGGTGGCGCAGGCGTTCCTCTTCGGCGGGGAAGCGGACAACCACGGCATCAATACCGTGCCCAAAGAGACCCTGGTGAAGATTACCAAGGCGGAAGACGGCGGCCTGAACGGCAAGGGCGCCTGGATTCCGGGTACCACGGGGATGTCGCCGGGCGGGGAAAACGCGTCGATGCGGTCCTACCTCAAGGGCGGCTACAGCCGGATCAAGGGGGCGTGAGGCCATGGTCGAAAAAGAGTTCGAAGCGGATGACCCCTATGAGTTCGTCGCGGTGCGGTTCCCCGTGGCCGAAGGCGTCGATGCCGACGCCGTAATGGCGCGGACCTTCATCGAGGAATACGCGCTCATGGGAATGCCCAGGAGCAAGATGCTGCACCTGTTCCATTCCCAGTTCTTCGCGGGCACCCACGCCATCCTCGAAGCGCGAGGCGAGGCGTTTGTGCAGGCGATCATCGATGACGTGTACGGGCCGCCCGTACTCCAGGAGGTGTGACGTGCCAAAGGTGTACAACTGGCAGCTTGGCCGTGAGATGGACTATCGCTACGACAACGGGAAAGCGAAACGCCAGTTCGCGGCCGTGTTCAACATCAACCGCTGCATCGCCTGCCAGACGTGCACGATGGCGTGCAAGTCGACCTGGACGTTCTCGCCGGGCCAGGAGCTGATGTGGTGGAACAACGTCGAGACGAAGCCGTACGGGGGCTATCCGCAGCACTGGGACGTGAAGGCGCTGGAGCTGCAGGAGAAGGCGAACCCGGGCGGCCAGGTCTGGGACCCCGCGGCGAAGGACGCCACCAAGGCACCCTACGGCAAGTTCGAAGGCAAGACGGTCTTCGAGACGGCCGACGGCGTGAACCAGATGGTGACGGGCTACATCCCGACGGAAGACGAGTGGAAGGTCCCGAACATCTATGAGGACACCGCCACCAGCTATTCGAAGCAGGGCGTGACGCTTCCGGAACACTCGGGCTGGTTCTTCTACCTGCAGCGCATCTGCAACCACTGCACCTACCCGGCGTGCCTGGCGGCTTGCCCGCGCAACGCCGTCTATAAGCGCGAAGACGACGGCATTGTGCTCATCGACCAGGAACGTTGCCGCGGCTATCGCAAGTGCGTGGAAGCGTGCCCCTACAAGAAATCGATGTACCGGCCGAGCACGCGGACTTCGGAGAAGTGCATCGGCTGCTATCCCCGCGTCGAGGGTTCGGACCCCCTGACCGAAGGGTTGCCGATGGAGACGCGCTGCATGACGGCATGCATCGGCAAGATCCGGCTCCAGGGACTGGTGCAGGTTGACGACAACGGCCAGTGGCTGGCAGACCGCCAGAACCCACTCTACTACCTCGTTCATGTAGAGAAGGTGGCGTTGCCGCTCTACCCGCAGTTCGGTACTCAGCCGAACGTCTACTACATTCCGCCGCGCTGGGTGCCGCGGGACTATCTCCACCAGATGTTCGGACCCGGCGTCGACGAGGCCATCGCCAAGTACACGAACCCCAGCCGCGAACTGCTGGCGGTCCTCCAACTCTTCCGTGCGACGCAGAAGATCGTCTTCAGCTACCGGGTCGAACAGGGCCCGAAGACGGGCGAGCTGACCGTCGCCGGCCAGAAGCGCGAAATGTTCAACGACACGGTCATTGGCTTCGACAGCCAGGGCCGCGAAATCGTCCGGGTGAAGGTGGACGAGCCGCTCATCGAGCGCCCGGACCGCTTCACGATGAACACGATCTGAGGTGCGAACGTGATGATGACGACGACTGTCCAGGACGTTGACTTCACCTCCCAGGCGATCGGACGCGCGACGGGGTACACACTCCTCGCGCACCTGTTCGCATTTCCAGACGCGCCGGGAATCGCGGCGATGCAGGAAGCTGCCGCGGCCGCTGCTCCTTTTTCCACCGGTGGGCCGATCGTCAGCCTCTCCGGTGTCATTCTGGCAGCCGAGCCAGAGCCGCTCGTCCAGGCATACACCCGCCTGTTCTCGCTGAGCTCATCGCCCGATTGTCCGAACTTCGAGTCGGCGTACTTCTCGCCAGACCCCATCCAGCAGACAAACCGCATGGCCGACATCGGTGGGTTCTACCGGGCGTTTGGCGTGGATGCACTCGGCACGGGACTGCGCCCGGACGACATATCGGTGGAGCTCGAGTTCATGGGCTACCTCTGCCGCAAGGAGCTGCATGCGCGAATGCACCTGGGGGCGCCGCGGACGGCGCAGGTGGTGAAGGCGCAACGCATGTTCGTGGGTGAACACCTGGGGCTATGGGCGGCCGAGTTCGGGAAGCGTGTGGCGCTCAACGCCGGCGCCTGCGACTTCTACCGGCTGCTCGGAGTGGCCCTTGACGACTGGATCACGGAGGAGGCGGCGCTGATGAAGGTGGACCTTGCCGGGGCAGCGGATTCGCCCGCACCGGGATGGAACGTGCGCGAAGAAGAGCCGCCGGGCGACGAGGAGGCGGGGGACGCCATCTTCGCCCTCGACGAGCTCCCTGTGCTGTGAAGTGAGGAGGATGACCATGCGAACCGCAAAGAGACGCCGGGCGATGCTCATGCTGTTGGGCGTGATCGCGCTGGCCGGCGCGCTGCAACTGACGAATACGAACCTGGCCCGGTCCCAGGGGGCATCGCTCCAGGCGTACGAGTCGCCGAATGATCCGGGGTTGGACCCGAACCATCCCGCGTGGACGAAGGCGATCGCCATCGAGGTGCCACTGACGGCGCAGGCGGGTACCTATCCCACCGGGGGAGGCAGCATCGCCACTGTCTCGGCAAAGGCGCTGCATTACCACGAACAGCTGTACGTACGCGTGGAGTGGGACGACCAGACGCGGGACGAGAGCACGACGCGCGTGCAGGACTTCGCCGACGCGATCGCCGTCGAATTCCCTTCGAAAGCGGCGAACAACGCGGTGCCCGCACTGTGTATGGGCCAGGCGGATGCCGGCGTGAACATCTGGCACTGGCGGGCGGATTCTCAGGCGGGCCTGCGCGACCCGGCAGAGGTCTACACGACGGCGTTGATCGACGCGATCCCGGCGAATGAGAAGCTGTTCTACACCGCCCGGGAAGCCGGTAATCCGTTCGCGAACCCGGACCTTGGTCCGGTGCAGTCGCTCGTTTCGTTCACGTTCGGCACGCTCGCCACGGCATCCGTGCAGGATGTCGAGGGGGCAGGGACCTATGCGAACGGACGCTGGACCGTCGTGTTCAAGCGGGGCTACCCGGCGGCAAACAACGACCAGGCGAACTTCGGGCCAGGGACGCAGACCGACATGGCCTTCGCGGTATGGAACGGCAGCGAAGGGGACCGCAACGGGCGCAAGTCCGTCTCGCAGTTCGTGACGCTGACGGTAGCGAACGCGGACATGCCAGGCACGAGCACAACGAACACGACGGCCATCTTCCTCGGGGTCGGGATGCTCTTGGGCATCGCCGGGCTGGGGATCGGGCTCGGGCTCGTCGGATTCAGGCAGGTGAAGTGATGGTCGCCAGGGAGATGACGCCCCGGTTGCCCATGCCATCGCGGGAGACGCAGGCTGCCATCTTTGGCGGTCTCGCCCTCTCAGCGGCGGTCGAACTGCTCGTCCTGCGCAGTTTCACGCGGACTGCGGTGCACATCCCGGCGCTGGAACAGATGGCGGAGCCGTATAAGGTCATTGCGACCATGGGACGGTCAGCCTACTACGTGGCCGGCGCGCTCATGGTGGTGGCAGCGGTCCTGATGGTGCGGCTGTGCTGGGCTGAACGGCGAGGGGCGACGTGGGCAGCGGCTTCAGGTGTCGCTGTGTTCCTGGCCGCCGCCGCGTGGGGCGTGGGTGGCGGCGCGAACTCGGTTGGCGTGGACGTCGCGACGCTCGGGGCGGTTGGCGTGGTGGCGGGCGCCGGAGCGGCGGCGGATAGGCGACGCGGTGCAATGGTGATGCTTGTGCTCTTCGGGTTGGCCTTCGCGGCCAGCGGGGCGCACACCACGCTGCAAGCGGCGGCGCAGGAACGAATCGCACAGGTTCGCGCGAACTGGCTGCTGGACATGGCCGAGATCCTGGCCATCGGGTTTGCCGTGGCGACGCCGCTGGCCCTCCTCGAACGGAGGCCGGGGCGGCTCGTCCAGGCGGCGGGGGTCACGGCAGGAGTGCTTACGTTCGCGATGCTCGTGGGGAGTGGCAGCACGACACGCATCCTGCTGCTATGGAACCACGGGCTCGCGGGAACGCTTCCCGCGGTGGCCTACGCGTTCGCAGCAGGCGGGCTGGCAGCCACCATCGCCGGCCTCGTCCGGCAGGGCGACAGGATGACGGCCGCGGGGATCGTGCTGATGCTCGCGGGCGGCATCGGGCTGCACAACACCTATCAGTCGGGACTGGTGGTGGTCGGGCTGGCGATGGTCTGCCTGGCGTCTTCGACGCGGAGCAAGAAGCTGCGGGAAACCGCCTGAGCTTGCGGACCCAGGCTCAGTGGTTTGAGAGCAGCTTCACCGCGGCATGGATGCCGTTGAGCCCGAAGCCGCTGATGACGCCGCGGCAGGCGGCGCTCAGGGGCGAAGGCGAATGCCCGTCCCAGCGTTCGGCGCGCACCTCGATGCAGCGCGACGAGCGCCCGGCGACCGTTTGAACCACCTCGGCGACTCGCGACATCGGCACGGCCCCGGCCCAGACGATGTAGCCGCGCGTGGGGTCGGCGCGCAGGGCGGCAAGCCACTCGTCGAGCGACGTGGTGGCCGTGAACTGCTCACCCGGGCCCAGCCGTGCGGCGGTGAGGGTGTCAACGAACACAAGCACGGAGCTCACAGGCTTGGCCCTGCGGCGTAGACCGGCTCGTCGCCGGTTATGCCCGCGGCATAGAGGCCGGCGATTTCTGCTTCCGTGAGCCCGAGGAGCCCCGAGAAGACGTCGTGATTGTGCTCGGCGAAGAGCGGGGCGGGGCGGTGGAGTGCGGCCGGTGTGGACTCCAGGCGCCAGGCAAATCCGGGGTAGTGCAGAGTTCCGGCTCGCGGGTGGCGGACCCGCAAGAAGAAGTCACGATCGTTGAGGTGGTTATCGGTGAACAGTTCCCAGTTGGCCATGATGGGGGCCGCAGGGACGCCCACGGCCTGGAGTCGCTCGGCGGCTGCATTGTGATCGAGGGCGCGTGCCCAGGCAGCGAACGCTTCTCGCGCGCCTTCAGCCGGGCGGCCCGACGCGAACAACGCGGGCGCTCCGATGGCCGTGCCCAGCGCCGCGACCTCAGTCGGCGAGAAGCAGGAGACGGCGAGCCAGCAATCCGTCCCCGCAGAACGGAAGGTGCCCCCGAACAGCCCGGCGCCCCACCGATCCCCGGACGGCTCGGGCGTGTCGCCTGTCGCGGCATGTTGGAGAATGGGTTCGGCGAAGAACGGGAGCGCGGCTTCGAGCAGCGAGAGGTCGATCCACTGGCCCTGGCCGGTGCGGCGGCGGCTGTGAAGCGCCGCGAGCACCGCGACGGCGGCGTGATTGCCGGCGAGCGGGTCCGCATAGAAGCTGCCCGTGCCGAAGAATTCGCCCGGGCCATAGCCGAGGATGCTGGCCAGGCCGCTGACGGTCTCGATGTTGCTGCCGAAGGCGGAGTAGTTGCGCTCCGGGCCGGTGGCGCCGTAGCCGGAAAGCGAGCACATGACGAGGCCGGGGTTGACCGCCCGCAACGACTCGAAGTCCAGGCCCAGCTGGCCCATCACGCGGACGGCGTTGTTCTCGATGAGCACGTCGGATTCGGCGACGAGCTTGAGGAACGTCTCGCGGCCGGCCGGCTTCGCCAGGTCGAGGCAGATGGCCCGCTTGTTGCGGGTGAGCTTGTTGAAGTAGCCACTGCGGTGGTAGTGCTCGGGCCAGAGTTCGCCGGCGATGGGCACGAGCGAACGCGTGGCAGGCTTCGTCTGGAGTTCGACTTTGATGACGTCCGCGCCGAGGTCTGCGAAGTGCCTGCCACCGATGGGGCCGGCCCAGTGGGCGGTGCACTCGATCACCCGGAGGCCGGCGAGCGGACCGGAGCGGGCAGGGGCGCCCGGCTGCTGTGGGGCGGGCACAGCCGCATTCGCCCAGCGGAACTCGGGATGGCAGACCGGGCCTGTGTGTTGCCCGGGCGAAGGCGCCGGCCCGTGGTTTTCGCAGGGGGTGCCGGTGAGGCGGTAGGGGAAGCCCGGTCCGCGCAGGTTCTGGCCGCCAGCTTCGACTGTGCGGAACCAATCGCGAGCGACGAGCTGGGCGTTGCCGACGACGTCCTCGATGGTATTGACCGGGCTGATGGCGATACGCAGTTCCTGGGCAGCGTGGTAGATCTCGGCTTTCGTGCGCGTGGCAGTCCACTCTTCCAGGGCAGCGAAGATGGTGGGGAAGTTCTCCCACCAACCGGCAGGAGTCTGGAGCGCCTCGTTTTCCAGGAGGTCGTGCCGATCGATGAGAACGAAGAGGTTTGGGTAGACCGCGAGGTTGAAGAGGTAGACGAAGCCATCGGCGCATTTCGCATAAAGGCTGCCGGTGCGGCGCTGCACATTGCCTTCGTGCGTCCAGGAGGTGGTGAGCCAGGCGTGGTCGTTGAGTACGGCCTCCTGGTGGGAGACTTCGATGCGCTGGCCCTCCCCGGACTGGCGGGCGTGCCAGAGTGCGGAGAGGGCGGCGATGGCCCCGTGGAGGCCGGCGTGCATCTCGGCCTGGTGGCCGGGAAGGGCGAGCGGTTCGCGGGCAGGGTCGCCGGCGATGTAGAAGTAACCGCTCGTGGCCCACTCGGTGAATGGAGTCGTCTTCCAGGCGGCGCGTTCGCCGGAGCGGCCGTAGGGCGTGAGTGAGAGGATCACGGCGCGGGGATTGGTTGCCTTTACCGCGGCCTCGAAGGCATCGGCCGCATCGCCCCGTGTGGAGTGAAACACGATGTCCGCATGGGCCAGGATGGCGGGCAGACGGGGGTCGTCGTTGCCCATCTCCACACCGAGTTTGCCGGCGTTCAGCCAGGCGAAGACGGCGCTCTCACCTTCCACCATGACGGGCCCGGCACGCATGGGGTCGCCACCGGGCGGTTCCACCTTGATGACCTGGGCGCCGAGGTCCGAGAGGAGTCGCCCGGCGTAGGCAACGGCCGCTCCAGCTCCACATTCCACCGCCACGACATCCGCCAGTGCGCCCTGCATTCGAACCCCCGTCGTGCCCGGCCCGTGAGTGAAGAGGCCGTTGGGAGCGATTGTAACGGAGGCCGGACCAACGCCCTGCCAGTGTGCCTATACTTGAGTGATGGGGCTTCGTCGAACTGTCATTCTCGCCAACCGCGCCTTCGTCGATCACCATGCACCGCCCGGGGAGGGAATGGCGGAGCCGATCACGAGCGGCGGGCTGCTCGCCGCGCTGCGTTCCGTGGTGAGCCCGTGGAACGGCGGGAGCGGAGCAACGTGGATCGGCGTGGGGAAGGGCAGATTCGACGACGCCTGGGTGGACGACGAAGGCTTTGAGTTCATCCCGATCGAACAGGGCGTCGTACGGCACCGCCGACTGTTCGTTTCAGCAGATGACTGGGCCGGGCACTATTCGATGGTGGCGAACGCGTTCCTCTGGCCGCTGCTCCACCTTGCGCGGCTTCCGTTGCCGGAGGTCACGGGCTACTACCCGTCGCCGCGGAGCCCGGACGAGCGTTCGTGGGAAGCCTACGAGCGTGTGAACGCTGCTTTTGCCGCGGCGGCACAGGCCGAAGGGCCTGCAACCGTCACGTGGATCCATGACTACCACCTCGCGCTCGCGCCGGCCAGGCTACGCGCGATGGGCCATGCATCGCCCATCGGCTTCTTCCTGCACACAACGTTCCCAGACCCGGACATGGTGGAGCGCGAGTGTGACGCGCGCGGACAGCAATTGTTCCGCCGGACCTGGGAGGGGATGCTCGGCGCGGACCGAGTGGGGCTTCAATCCGAGCCGGATGTCGAGCGGTTCATCGAGACGTCGCTGCGCTACGGGGCGCGCGCGGTGGAGGGCGGCATCGAGTGTGGCGGCCGGCGGATCGCCGTGGGCGCGCATCCTATCGGCATCGATGAGCGCCCGGCGGCTGAAACCGGGCCGCCGGCGTTGCCTGAGGTGGCCAGGCCGGCGCTGGCGGTGGCGGAGAGGGGCGTTCCACTCGTCGTGGGCCTGGAGCGGACGGACTACACCAAGGGCATTCCCGAGCGGCACCGGGCCATCGCGCGCGCGTTCGACCGGGGCGGGCGGTTCGCCTACCTGGGCGTGAGCGCGCCAACTCGGGAGCATGTTCCGGGCTACGGTGCCCTACGCGAGGCAGTGGAGAGCACCGCCACGGAGGCGGCCGCTGCCGCCAGGGACGCTGGCGGCTATTTCCGGTGGAGCCACCATAGCCTCACCTGGGGTGAGGTGACGGCGCTGCTGGAGCGCGCGGACGCGGTCTTCACGTCGTCGTTGGCAGATGGGCTGAACCTGGTGCCGCTGCAGGCGGTATTGGCGCAGGCCGGGCGGCCGGAGGCAGAACGCGGGGTGGTGGTGGCCGGGCGCGACGCGGGCATCTCTTCGGTTTACGCTGAGTATGAGGGTGAGGGGCTCATCATCGTCGAGCCAACCGACGCCGATGCGATGCTCGGCGCGGTCTTCCGGGCAACAACACCGACGACCCGGCGAATCAGCGACCGCTTCGTCGCGGCAGTCCGGGCGAACGGCGCCCGAGCCTGGGCGGAGTCATTCCTTACGGACCTGGAGTCGACATTTTGCTGACACTCGAAGCGCGCGACAGCCTGCGCGAACTGGCGGGAGCCCGAGGCCCCCTCCTCATCGCAACCGACCTGGACGGCACGCTGGCCCCCATTGTGCCTTCCGCATCGCAGGCGCGCGTCCCTCCGGGAGCGTTGGCCGTGCTCGACCGGCTGGCGGGAGCGGCGCGCGTCGCGGTCATCACCGGCCGGGATTTGAACACTGCGCGGCGGATGGTCACCGGCGAGAACGTTGTGGTCGTCGGCAGCCATGGGCTCGAAGCGTCGTTCGCGCACGATTTGCTGCCCGGACTCGACCGGGTAGCGCTTGCCGGCGCCCTGGAGCGGGTAGAGCAGACGGTGATGTCGCGCGTGCCGAGCGCATTCCTGCACATCGAACGGAAGTCGATCTCGACCGCGTTTCACTATCGGCGAGCTCCCGAATTGGAGCAGGAGCTGCGGCAATGCCTGGCGGGCCTGCCGGATGGCCTGCGGCTACGCGAAGGACGGATGGTGCTCGAAGTGCTGCCGAACGCGAACGGCGGCAAGGACGTCGCGATGCTGGCGCTGGTTTCGCACTACAAGGCGCACAGCGTCCTGTGCATGGGCGACGACCTGACCGACGCGCAGATGTTCCGGGCGGCCCGCGGACTTCGGGACCAGGGGAAGACGGTTGTGGTGGCGGGCGTGATGGCGGGGCCGGAGACCGCGCCTGAGATTATCGAGCTATCGGATGTTCTCTTGCGCTCGACGGATGAGGCGCTGGAAGCGCTGGAGACTGTGGCCCGGGCGCTGGGCGTGTAGCGCGGCGAGCTGAGTCACCGGCGGATTTTGGGTGGCACATGACCCTGGCCGTCCCCGCGCGATTCAATACGCTCTTTGCATGCAGCCGGCGACAATCTAGCGTCTGCCAGATTCAGGCGCACCCCGAAAAAAGTGAATGAGCGTTCAATATACCCCGGAGATGTATTGACCCTGATTAATCAGAAGCGTATACCAAGCGCAGCTTTGGATGAGTATCGATGCGGAGAAGCAATCCCATCGACGGAAATTATACGTATCCATTGCAGGAGGGTCATCATGCGGGAAGTTAACTACTGGACCAGGCGAATTACGAGGCGGCGAGCGATTTCCGGAGCGGGAGTTGCGGGGCTTGGCGCGGCCAGCATGGCGCTCGTGGGCTGTGGCGGGGGGGACGACGAGGAGGCCGAAGACACACGGCCGATCGAAGTCAAGCAAGAAGAAGTTCAGAGCATCCTCAGCAAGCGGGAAGACACGTCGTCGAAGGCGGTCAAGGGCGCGATCATCGAGAGCTACACGACAGCCGGTCCGACCAACCTGGACCCGCTTTCTTCGCCGTCGTTTACGGCGAATGTGGTCGGCAACTGGATGTACCCGAAGCTCGTGAAGTATAAGCCGGGCTATCGCGTCCCCTCGGTGGGCGAAATCGAGCCGTATCTTGCGACGAGCTGGGAGCAGCCGGAGCCCACGAAGATCACATTCAAGCTGCGCGCGAACGCGGTGTGGGACGAGCGAGCGCCGACGAACAAGCGCGCTGTGGATGCCCAGGACGTGGTCTTCTCCTGGGAGAAGTTCGCCAGCAAGGCGGTCGAGCGCAAGTCACTGGCAGCTTCGGCCGAGCCGACGGCCCCGATTCTGAAGGTCGAAGCGCCGGACAAGACCACGGTCACGATGACGCTCGCGTACCCTTACGCACCGCTGCTCTCGCTGCTGGCGTACTCGCGGAACCTGCAGATCATGCCGCGTGAATCGGAAGGCGGCTTCGACCCGCGCAACGAAACGCGCGGCGCCGGCCCATACATTCTCGAGAATTACCAGCCGAACGTCCGGCTGGAATACCGCCGGAACAAGAACTACTGGGACACGGACAAGATCCTGAACGACGGGGTCAACTTCCCCATCATCCCGGAATATGCGGCGGGCCTCGCCCAGTTCAAGGCGAGCAAGATCGGAAACTTCGCCGTCCGCCAGGAAGACATCATCGCGACGAAGAAGGACCTGCCTCAGCTCGAGCTGGACCAGGCGGCGTTCACCCGCGGTCAGAGCATGCTCTACTTCGGTCTGCGGCCCGGTTCGCCGTTCCGCGACCCGCGCGTGCGCCAGGCCGTGTCGATGATGGTGGACCGCAACCTGTTCCTGGACACGTTCAACGACCTGACCAAGTTCAAGGCCGAGGGCTACCCGGCCCAGGCGCGGTGGCACACCCACATGTCATCGGGGTGGGAGGGCTATTGGGAGGACCCAACCGGCACGGGCCTCGGTGACGCGGCGAAGGTGTTCCAGTACAACGTGGCGGAGGCAAAGAAGCTCCTGGCCGCGGCCGGTTTTGCGAACGGGCTGGAGGCCGAGTTCGCGTACATCTCGACGGGCGAGTATGGCACCACCTTCCCCAAGCAGGGCGAAGTGCTCAAGGGCATGCTGGAAGAAGGCGGCGCCTTCAAACTCAAGCTGGTGAATCCGAACTACCAGACGGATTACCTTCCGAAGTATTACTACGCGAAGGGCGACTTCAACGGTATCGCCTGGGGCGCCACCACGCAGTTCCCCGAAATCGACCAGTACCTCACCGCCTACTTCCACTCGAAGGGCGCCCGACAGAAGTCGACCTTCATGGGGACCGACGGCATCGATACGAAGTCGGACCAGATGCTGGAGGCGCAGCGCAAGGAACTCGACGCGAACAAGCGCAAAGCGATGATCAAGGATTGGCAGAAGTACGCCGCGACCTGGTGTCCGCAGGTGCTTTCGCCCGGGCAGGCGGCATTGTTCTCGCTGTCCTGGCCGTGGCGTTCCAACGACGGCGTCTTCCGAGCCTGGGACGCGGAGTCCGACCGGCCCGTTAGCACCGAGACCATGATCTGGTTCGACAAGAGCAAGTATTCGGGCTAGCCCAATCCACACCAGGGGGCCGGGACGAGTGTCTCGGCCCCTTTGCGAGCCAGGAGCGATCCGTGAGCAGATACATCGTCCAACGTTTGATCCTCGCCGGCCTGACCCTAGTCCTCGTTTCGATGTTCGTCTTCACGCTGCTGCGGGTTGTCGTGCCAGCGTTTTATGGCGACGCCGTGGATCTCGCGACCGGAGAAGCCGGGCGGGCGGATCCCGAACTTACCGAGCAGTTGCGCGACGAATATGGGCTCAGCGGGAACCTGGTGTTCTCCTATCTGGAGTGGGCCGGCAACGTCCTCCGCGGAGACCTTGGCGAGTCACTGCTGGACGGCCGTCCTGTGACGGATGAGATTCGCGCCAGGATCGCGGTCTCGTTCGAGCTGGGGATGGTTGGCTTGCTCTCTGGACTCGTCTTCTCCGTGCCAATGGGAATCGCGGCAGCCATCGCCCAGGACCGTTGGCCGGACTACTTCCTGAGGACGCTCGCCATCCTCCTCGGGGCCATCCCGGGGTTCTGGATCGCGATCATGATCATCACGTTCGGATCGCTCTGGTTCCACTGGGCGCCGCCGCTGGACTTCCGCTACCTCACGGAAGACCCATGGGCGCATATCAAGATCATGATCTTGCCGGCTCTGCTCATCGGGCTGACGCCGAGCGCGGGACTGGTCCGGCTGGTGCGAACGCAAATGCTCGAAGTGCTTCGGCAGGACTACATCCGGACGGCACACGCGAAAGGCCTGACCGAGCGCACGGTGATCACGCGGCACGCCCTGCGCAACAGCCTGATCCCGGTGGTCACTGTGATCGGTTTGAGCCTTCCCGGCCTGGTTGCGGGAACGGCGATTTTCGAAGCGATCTTCACGCTCCCGGGCATGGGTCAATACCTGGTGAGTTCGGTTGGCAGGCTGGACCTCCCGGTCTTGATGTCCACAAATCTCATCTTCGCGTTCCTCATCGTGCTCTCAAATCTCCTCGTGGACCTTTCCTATCCACTCCTCGATCCCAGGATCAGGTATTAAGCCATGGCAGAAAGTTCGGCAGTCTCCTCACTCGACTTTGGACCGCAGTATCGGACCGAGCGGCCGTTCCCGGTGCGCGTGGTTCGAACCATCGCCCACTTCGCCCGGAAGAAGCCTCTCGGTTTCTTCGGGGCGCTGATGGTCCTCGGATTTCTGTTCGCGGCAGTCTTTGCGGAACAGCTCGCACCATACGATCCGTCCAAGTTGGACCTCAAGAACCGGTTCGCGCCGTTTGACCTCACATCGAGCCACCCGCTGGGAACCGACGCGACGGGCAAGGATGTCCTTTCACGGTTGCTCCACGGCGCACGCATCTCGATGTTTGTCGGCTTCGGCGCCATCGCGATCAGCGAAATCGGGGCGGTCAGCATCGGCGTCATTTCGGGGTATGTCGGCGGCTGGTTCGACAAGGTGACGCAGCGGCTGGTGGACGCGTGGCTGGCCATGCCCGGCCTGATCATCCTGATCACGTTCCTCGGAATCGCCAAGCGGACGCCAAGCGTGGATCTGTTGTGGGCGATGGTGGTGGCCATCGGCATCCTGGGAATCCCGGGACGTTCGCGTCTCTTTCGTTCGCAGGTGTTGACCTTGAAGCAGGCCGCGTACGTGGAGGCCGCGAGGAGCCTGGGAGCAAGCGGGCCACGGATCGTCTGGAAGTGCATGATCCCGAACGTGCTTCCGCTGCTCCTCGTGAGCGCGACGACGGGCCTCGGCGCGGTGATCCTCACCGAGGCCAGCCTGAGCTTCCTCGGCTTCGGGCCGGCCGGCAAGCCCTCCTGGGGCCAGATGTTGAGCATCGACGGGCGCGAGTCGTTCCTCAATCAGTGGGGCCTGGCGGTGTGGCCAGGTGTGTGTATCGCAGCGACGGTGTTCGGATTCAACATCTTCGGCGATGCGCTTCGGGATGTGCTCGACCCGCGTCTGCGCGCCCGCTAGCAAGATCGCGCGGGACGGAGGGGCGAACGGCCACCGGCCTCGCCCCCGTTTGTCCCCGTCCGGCAACCGGCGGGAACCGATGATCCATGTGTGACAAATGTGGTTCCCGCGCGCAATTCGGACCGTGAGCCGAAGCCGGTGGTGCTGGTCGTGGAAGACGAGGCGGCCATTCGACTTCTGCTTCAACGCGCCCTGGCCCCGGGGGGCTTTCGCGTCGTGACGGCGGCGGACGGCGGCGCCGCGATGGATCTCATCGAATCCGGGGTTTGGCCAGACGTGGCCCTGGTGGACCTGATGATGCCCGGGATGGACGGGCGCGGATTCCTTGAGGCAAGCCGCGAACGCGGGCACACGTTCCCCTCACTCATCCTGAGCGGCGCCGTCGAGGGCCAAACCGTCGCGCGTGAACTCCGCTGCGCCGGGCACATTGAAAAGCCCTACGACGTGGATGAACTGCTCGAGAGAGTGACCGCTCTGGTGGAGCGCCGGGCCGCCTGAGGACGCCCGGCATGATCCCGTAGACTTCCGGTCGTATGGATCCGGCAAGCAGCACCCGACGCCTGTTGTTCGCGGTCAAGGGATTGCGGTCGCTGGGCGATGGAATGATGAGCATCGTGCTGGCCCAGTATGCCGTCGCCCTTGGGCTGTCCGGGCTCGAAGCCGGCGTGGTGGCGTCCTCAGCGCTCGTGGGCACAGCCGTCATGACGTTCCTGGTCGGGCAGTATGTCGAGCGTCTCGGGCGGCGGAGGACGCTGATGTGGGGAGCGTTGCTGACGGTCGCGACGGGCCTCGCCTATGCGAGCAGCACGCAGTTACCCCTGCTCGTCGCGGTCGCGTTCCTCGGCACAGTGAACCCGACATCGGGGGACGTGTCGGCGTTCCTGCCCATCGAGCAAGCTATCCTGGCTCAGGAGACGACACCAGCAACGCGGGTGCACACCTTCGCCTGGTTCAACATCGTGGGTTCACTGGCGGGGGGCTTTGGAGCTCTGTTGAGCGGGTCGACCAGCCTGATTGAACGCGCGGACGGCATCTCGGAGCGCGACGCCATCCGGCTCCTGTTCGGGGCGTACAGCGTGCTCGGCCTGCTGAGCCTGGCACTGGTGGCGCGACTGCAGCCGCACGCGGAACTCCGCGCCGCAGACCGGGGCCGCGGGCTCGGCCCTTCGCGCCGCCGCGTGTTCCAGCTCTCGGCGCTGTTCAGCCTCGATTCTTTTGCGGGGGGAATCGCGGTGCAGAGCATCATTGCGCTCTTCTTGCTTCGAAAGTTCGAACTCGACCCGGCCGTGACCGGGGCGGTGTTCCTGGGAACGAACCTGGCTTCAGCGGCTTCATTCCTGATCTCGGCCAGGCTTTCGACACGATTCGGGCTGGTGAACACGATGGTGTTCACGCATCTGCCGTCGAATCTGTTCCTGCTCGGAGTGGCGTTCGCGCCTGGCGCCGGGCTGGCCATCGGTGCCCTCCTGTTGCGTTCGCTGCTTTCGCAGATGGATGTGCCGCCACGCCAGGCGCTGGTCGTTTCTGTGGTGGAACCGGGCGAGCGCGCGGCAGCGGCAGCGATCACGGGACTTTCGCGCAGCATCGCGTCGAGCGGCGGGCCGTCGGTCGGCGGGGCGCTTCTCGGCAGCGCGTTCATGGGGGCGCCGTTCGTGGCCTGCGCGGTTCTGAAGTCCACCTACGACGTCGCGCTGTGGGCATTGTTTCGCAAGGTGAAACCGACGTGAGTGGGGGAACCGTTGCCGCTGTGAGGCGCGTGGGTTAGCCTCGCGACCGAGGTTCGTCACATGAAGGTTTGCCAGCGCACCAGCATCACTTCGGTCCGGGCCTGACGAGGGCGCCCGGGGCGACGCCACCAGGCGCGGCCCGAACCTGCCTTCGTTTCGCGGTACATCCGGTGCACCGCCGCTGGACGCCGCCCGCGCCCGAATCCGGGTCGACTGAGAGCTGCGACCATCGTGGAACGGCGATGGTCCCTGGAACTTCAAGGATCCCTCGTGCCTCCACGATTCGCTGGTCTCTGGCTTCACGCTGACTTTCGCCGCCTGTGGGCGGGACAAACCATATCCGTTTTCGGAACGCTGGCCGCCGGGGGCGCGCTCACCTACACGGCGATCCTCTGGCTGCACGCGACTGCTGCCCAGATCAGCATCCTGGCCGCGTGCCAGCTAATACCGGGATTCGCGGTCGGGCTCATCGCCGGGGTGTGGGTGGACCGTTTGCGGCGGCGCCCGGTCATGATCGCGACGGATGTCGCGCGGGCGGCAACTCTCGCGAGCATTCCCATCGCCGCGGTGTTCGATGTGCTCACGCTGCCCCACCTCTACGTGGTGGCGATGGTGATCAGCACCTTGACCGTCTTCTTCGACACGGCATACCAGTCGTACCTGCCGACGCTCATCCCGCGGGAATCGCTTGTGGAAGGGAACAGCAAGCTCACGGCAAGCGCTTCGGTGGTGGAAGTCGTGGGCTTCAGCATCAGCGGCTGGCTGTTGCAACTGCTGAGGGCGCCGGGCGCGGTGGCGGTGGACGCGGTGTCGTTCGTCTTCTCAGCGTTGTTCGTGAGCCGAATCCGCACCGCGGAACCGCCGCCGAAGCCAGCCCACGAGCGGACGAGCGTCGTGCGTGAGGCGATCGCCGGGGCACGCGTGGTCTTCGGGCATCCCTACCTGCGCACGTTCGCGGCGGTGGGACTTGTGCAGTCGTTCGCGACCCAGATGCTGACGGTGGTGTACCTGCTCTACCTGGTGGACGAGGTTGGCTTCCAACCGGGGGTGCTGGGAATGATCTTCGCCATCGGCGGCGCCACATCGCTGGGGGGCGCATGGCTGGCGACGCGTGATCACTGGTTCGGCGGACTGGGCAACGCGATCGTGGCGGGGGCGGTGTTCAGGGCGCTCGGCAGCTTCTTGATGCCGCTGGCGGCGGACACCGGGTGGCTCAGCGTGTCGTTACTGATTGCAAATCAAATGGTCGTGGACCCGTTCTGGACCATCTTCAACATCCATGAGGTGACGCTGAAGCAAGCGGTCACGCCGGAGGAAGTGCAGGGCCGGATGTTCGCGAACATGCGCTTCCTGGATTTCGGGGGGGCGCTCCTGGGGGCGGCAACGGCGGGCGTTGTGGCGGAAGCGATCGGTGTGCGCGAGACGCTTTTCCTGTCCTGCGGAGTGGCGACGTTGGCGAGCCTCGTGGTCGTGCTTTCGCCGCTGGCCCGGCTGACAGCGATGCCCGTGTTGCTGCAAGAGGCGGGGGGCTGAGGCGGCCTCCAGGGCGAGACTGGAGGTGAGTAAGCACGACGTCGTCCTGCGTTCGCGCCCCGGGGCGGCCCCGGGGCCGACGGTCAGGCGGCGAGCTGACGCATGGAGGCCAGCATGGTCTGCTGGAACTGGACGCGCTTGTCGATGTCGCGGATTTCGCCGGCGATTCGTTCGACGAGCGAAGAGGTGAGATCGCGCGGGAACGCATCGCGCGAGCTGCCCAGGTCCTCGATCGCGTCGTCGACGATGATGGAGGCGAGCGGACCCATGGCGGCGGCGACGGCCTGGGTGAGGACGCGGAAGAACGCCGGACCCGCCACGGCTCGTGCCACCTGCTGCACCGGCGCTTCGTGTTGGACGGAGACCAGCTTCGCGTTCACGAGGCGGAAGAGCACTTTGCCGATGGTGAAATCATCGCGGCCCAGGGCCGCGGCGATGTCGGCGATGGAGCGTTCACCGTTGACGTAGGTGATGACGAGCCACTCGTGTGGTTGGAGGGTGATGGGGCCGCCCGGGATGACCTGTGCGAGCCGGGGTACGGAGTCGACGGAGGGAATCGCGCGGGCGATGGCTTCGCGTTCGGTGGCGATGCGAAGGCATTCGGCGAGGAGCGGTTCCAGCGGCTTCGTGATGGTCGCTTCCGTGGTGCGGACCTGGGAATCGAAGCGGAAGGTGCCGCGGCGCCAGCCGACGAGAACGGCCAATGCGGATTCGCCCTTGCTCGAACCGGCTTCAGCATGGACAACGACGCCGGCCTGCAGGTAGATCTCCCCCTGGAGATTGCCCTCCATCAGTTCGAGGCACCCGGATTGGCGTCCGGCGCTGAGCATCCGGAGGATATCCGCCGGTGAAAGTTGTGCGAGGCTGCCCGTGAGTCCTTCGACCATCTCTGCTTCCCTCCCCTGCCGCCGATCGGCGCGCTAGGCGCGCGACTCGATCATTCGCCAGGTCTGCTGTGTGTGCTCATCGAGCGGGGTCCTGGTCATCGCCGCGTGGCGCGGTGCTTTGTGCTGAGCGAGACGCTTTTGCACTTTGGAATCCTTGCGCCACCCTGCAGCGACGACGTCGATGGTCATCCGCACCATCGCCGCGTCTACGCCGGGGTGACAGACGACGAAGATCATCGCGTCGCCGATATCGCCGACGAGAAGGCGCCACGTGTCGTAGGTGACGTCGAGACGCGAAGCCGGGCGGCCCGAGGCTTCGAGCGCCGTGAAGGCACGGGCGATTTCGCGCCCGATGTGGTTCATCGTGACGGTTGCCAGGACGGGCGGCGTTGAACTCACGATCACATCGCCTGCATTGCTGCAGACGAACGCGCCGCCAACGGAGGGCACCGCGCTGATCTGTCCGAGTTCTTTTTCCATTGTCGTGAGCCCTCGCTATGCCACGAACTCTTGCAGGGCAGGGCCAAGTTCGAGCCGTTCGATAGCCTCGGCCCGTTTCGTCGCGAAATCGCTGAGCTCTTCGCGGATGCGCGTCTCGAGGTCGGCGCGGCGAAGCTGGAAGGCGAGCTTGGCTATGGCATCGGACAGGCAATCGGCGAGGCCCTGGCTGAGGTCCTCCGGGGCACTGCCTTCGAAGGAAATGGTGCCGCGGCGGTATTCGAACTCGCCCGCGAATGGATCGAGGAACGGATAGGTGGAGGCGCGCGCGACCAACACTTCCTTGAAGGCGAGTTGGAAGCGGCCCTCCTTTTTCGCCAGGCGATCGACCACGAGTTCGATCGCGCCGATGGCTTCGCCCCAGACAGCGAGGAGCTCGGCAGAGTTCACGGTCCCGCGAATGGCGGTCGCTTCGGATTCTGACGGTGGCGCGCCGGCGCGGACGACGTTGAACGAAGCGCCCACGCTCGCGGCGGCGTTCACGATCGTCTCGACGGCGCTGCGGCCCGTGAGGGACTGGGTTTCGCTGAAGAGGAGGGCCTCAACGGGCTCTCCTTCCTTCAGGAAGATCATGCCGGTCCCGACGCCTTCCGCGAGCCGGATTTCGATGTAGCCGGAGAGGCCTTCGGCGCGCATCTTGCCCACGAGCTTGTCGAGGCTGGTGAAGGAGGTGCTGAGGTCGCGGTAGAGGACTTCGCCATCGACCGCGGCGACCAGGAGGCCCACCAGGTCATCGGCGAGTTGAAACACCGAGATGGTCCCGTTCTTCTCTTTCACGCGTTCGCCGATGGCGGCAGCGGCGGCGTTACCGGTGCGCTTGCCTGCGGGCGACTGTTCGAGCGCGTTGACCACGGCGCCGTCCACCAGGAAGAGGATGCCTTCGTAGGAATCGAAAGCGAGCCGGACATAGCCGGTGGTCTTCCTGCCGGCGATATCGGCGATGAGCGCATCGAAGTCCGTGAAGGAGGTGTTGAGGTTCGCGTAGATGGCGCGGTCCTGTGGGAACATCATGGTGAGTGACCTCTCTGTGGTGCGGCATGTTCGCCGCCGTGGACGATTGACTACCCGAAGCGTTTGAGGATGGCGCGCAGCCCCGGTGATGTTGACTCGGCGGAGGTACCCCGCTTGAAGGCGACGAAGACGTGGAGGCCGGCGGCGGAGAGGATGAGCGCTTCGCCGCCCGGCCAGGCCGCGACCACCTGGAGGAGGCGGCCATCGGTGACCAGGCGTCCCATTCCCCGGAGGTCGCCATCGGCGGAGAGCGCTTCCGCGCGGCCGGCGACGAAGGAGGCCAGCGCCGCCTCTCGCGCCGGTGCACCGCTGTTCGCCTGGGCGAGAGCGGCGCCGGCGGCAGAAGAGACCGTCACGCTTTCCACCCCGGGGGTAGCCGCGATCGCCCTTGCGATGCGCGAGGCGGTCTCCGGGTTGGCCAAGGGGGAAGGCGCGGCTTCCACGGTTCACTCCTGACGGTTAGGCGGCTCGCCGCATGCGAAGGCGTTCGATGGCGGAGCGCAGGCTGGCCTGCATGCGCCGCAGCGATTCAGCCAGCTGACCGACTTCGTTCGTGCTGTTCACATCGATCTCCGCGTCGAGTTCGCCAAGGCTGATGCGGTCGGCGACTTCGACGAGATGCGAGATCGGGCGAGTGATGGACGCGGCGATGGCGATGACCATCAGGAACGCCAGGGCGATGGCGACCATGGCCATGCTGCCCTGCCGGTACATCTCCCCCTGTGAGGCGGAGATGCGCTCGTCGAACTCCCTGTCCAGCACATCCTGTGCAGCAACGAGGATGTCGTTGGTGGTGTCGATGCTGTGCTTCCCCGTGATGAAGAAGGGCATCGCCTGTCCGCGCGTGGTGGTAGTTGAAAGGATGTGCTGATCGACCGCTCGGAGGAACTCGTTGCGGTGGATGCTGCTTTCGAGCATGAGCGTCTTGAACGCCTCTTCGTGGGCGGGGTTCGTCTCCACCGACTCCTGGAGGTTGCGGACAAACATCTCAGAAAGGAGCTGGGAGCGAGTCATGCGCTCCTGGACATCGCGGCGGGCCTGTTCCGAAACCTGGACACCGACGCCACCCGCGAGCGCCCCGGCGCCGAGGCCGCGAGCCTGTGACAGCTCTTCGGTAAGGCCCGGGAGGGTGTCTGTCAGTGCCTGTATGGCGTTCTGGCTATCGACATCGGGGTCGAGGGCAAGGCCCGAGTTGTTGCCAATCTTGAAGATGAGCGGAAAGATGCCGTCCTCGACGAGCGCCGTGTGCGCATTCCAGACTGTGGCAGCAGACTGCGAGTCATCCATCGCGGCGATGGACGACCAGGTCTCCCGGATGAAGTTGTAGTGTTCCGCTGTGTTGAGACCACGGTTTGTGCGCTGAGCGGCTTCGAGATCGATGAGGTCGCGTTCGATGTCCTGGCGAGCGCTGGCGAGGGGGTCTTTCGCAGAAGCATCGCCATTGCGGACGATCTGTGAAAGGTCGCGATGGATCTGGATATCGCGCAGCAGTTGATTGACGACGACCACGTAGCGGAGACCGTGCTGTTCGTCGCGGGTCACGTTGATGTCGGCCTGGCGATCTGCAAATGCGACCCAGAGCAGACCCATCAGGGGAATCATCATGGCGACGACAAGCAGGCTCAGACGCGAACGCATGCGCAGATTGGCGACCGTTGCAATCCCGGGTAGTTTGAGGCTCATCCTTCCCTCCGCAGCGCCACTCGAAAGCCTCCACCCTGCGATGGAGTGCCGAAGATGGCGTGTCTACTGGTGGGTATCGGCGCGTCAGGGAGGAGAACCGGTGATTCTTCGGTGACACCCTGCCACACGAGTGACAGGGGCGTGCTCACTGGACCGCCCTGGCCTGTCACCGGTTGGCTATGCTGCAATCACCGGCCACGGGTATCATCGTTTGAGGCGAAAGCGCCAAGCCCCCATGCACAAGAAGACAACGCTCCCCAACGGTATCCGCATCGTCACCGGCGAAATGCCGCACACCCGCTCGGCAACGATCAGCGTCTACGTCGGCGCGGGCAGCCGCTACGAGATAGACGAAGAGGCGGGACTGTCGCATTTCCTCGAACACATGCTGTTCAAGGGCGCCTCCCGGAGACCCACCGCGAGGGAAATCTCCGAAGCGATCGAGTCCGTCGGCGGGATGCACAACGCTGCGACGGACCGTGAAGTGACCGTGTATTACGCGAAGGTGCCGCACACGGCGGCTCTCGAAACGGTCGACATCCTCGCGGACATGATCCGGGACCCGATCATGGACCCGGCAGAGCTGGAGAAGGAACGCGCGGTCATCCTCGAAGAGCTGGCATCGGTGGAGGACAGCCCGGGCGAACTGGCCGGCATCCTCATCGACGAAACCCTGTGGCCCAATCAACCGCTGGGGCGCAACGTGGGAGGCACCCCGCAAAGCGTGAAGGACCTGCCGCTCGCGGCCGTGAACCGCTATCTGCGGGCGCAATATGTTCCGTCGAACCTCGTGTTCGTCGCGGCCGGGAACGTGCAACATGAACGCATCGTGGAGGCGGTGGACCGCTGGCTGGGCACGATGCCAGCCGCCAAACCCGGTCCCTGGTATCCGGTGGTGGATGCGCCACAGCCGGCGCGCATCGCGATCCGCGAGAAGGAGACGGAACAGGCGCACCTGTGCATCGCCTACCCGAGCGTGGCGTTGAACCACCCGGACCGCTATGCCGTGGACCTGCTCAGCACCGTACTGGGCGAAGGGATGTCGAGCCGCCTGTTCCTGGAGCTGCGGGAGGAGCGGGCGCTGGTCTATGACGTGCACAGCTATCCTTCCGAGTTCCGCGACACGGGGTCGTTCACGATCTACGCCGGATGCGACCCGGAAAATGTGCGAACGACGGCGGAAGTGTGCTTCTCCGAGATCGAGCTCTTACTTTCGACGTTGAGCGAGACTGAAGTCCGGAAAGGCCGGCAGATGGCACAAGGGCGGATTCAGTTGCGCATGGAGGACACGCGCGCGGTGGCCGGATGGATCGGCTCGCAGGAGCTCTTACAGGACCGCATCCTCACCGTCGACGAGGCGGTGGAACGCGTGAACGCGGTGACGCTCGACGATATCGTGCGCGTGGGGCGCCAGTTGCTGCGGCCCTCGCTGGCGACGCTGGCGGCGGTAGGGCCCTTCGAAGACGACACGGTCTTCGCGGGCCTCTTCTAGGAAGCATGGCGCGCGGGAACGGATTCACCGTCGACATCGTTGTGGTGCCCGTCTTCGATGAGCAGGTGGTGGCGTTCGACGTTGCGTCGCGTGAGGCCCGGGGGCGATGGCTGCCATGGGACAGGCTGATCGAGGGCACATCTCCGTGGGAGACAGCAGCAACATTGTGCGATGAGTGGTGTGGCGGGCCGCCCGGCGCGCTCGAACTTGTGGACGCGATCGGGACGACGGACTCACCGGCGGGGCTGGTGCTTGTGTTTCGCGCCGCGCTGACGGAGATGCCCGCGGGAGACGACGTCCGGGCGCCCGTGGCCATCGCAGCGGGTGACCCCACCCTGCGCCCGTTGTTCACGGCGACCGACCTGGAGCGGTGGGCGCGCGCGGAGAAGGCTGAGCCGACCGCGCCCGCCCCCATCGCGCCGCCGGCGGGAGCGGCCGGGCTGATCTTCTAGCCGAACCGCCCAACGAATCCGGGCCTGATGCCCGTGCCCTGTTCACCGATCGCGCGGGACCATCCTTGCCTGAGAAGGTGTTCGGATGGCCACTTCACCAGTTTCCAGCAGGCCGGTCCCGGCCCTCAACCTGGACGCTGCGATCAGATTGATGGCGAGGTTGCTTGGCGCTGCGGCGGTGGTGGTGTTCGCGATACTTGTCTGGCGCGAAGGCATTCCGCGCAGTGTCGAACCGCGGCAGTGGGAGATTCTCGCCCAGGTGGGTGTGCTCGGACTGGTGATCGCGGGCTACATTTTCGCATGGCGGTGGGAGGTTGCGGGGGGCATCACGCTGATCGTGGGGGCGATCATCCTCGGGATCCTGGCATCGATCAGCTACGAGCCGCGTGACGCATTCGTTGGCGCGCTCGTATTTCTTGTGCCGGGAGTGCTCTTCCTGCTGCACTGGCAGCGGCGTCACAGCTGGCTCGCGTTCGTTACGTTGTCGGCCCTGCTGGCCGCCTTCCTTGCGCTCGGCGGCTTCGCATCGCCGCGTGTCTACAGCCACTACTACGGGCCGTTCCATCCGGAGTCCGGCACGCCTCGTCTGAGCGTCGATCGGATCGAGTGGGTCTGGGCGGGGGCGGTGACGGGTCATTCGTTCGTGGTGAAGGCGCGAATCGCCGATGACGACGTGCGCGAGGCGTCGCTGTTCGTGGAGGCGATCGATGAAACCGCTGCCTCGGTGATCGTCCCGGGCCACGCCGCCGTGGAGGACGACAGCATCTTTGCGTTCGATGTGCGCGGGCTCCAGCCTGGCACGCTCTACAGGTACACCGTGACAACGCCTGGAGGCATCGAACAGAACCGCATCGGCACGGTGCACACTTTTGCGGCCGAGGGGCAGCCGGCCTCGTTCACCATCGCTATCGGAGCTTGCCTGCGGACGGGGTCAAACGGGATGGTGTTCGACGCCATCCGGGCGGCGAATCCACTGCTGTTCATGGTCACCGGCGACTTCCACTACGAGGACATCAGTTCCGACGATCCCAGGCGGATGAGCGCCGCGTTCCAGCGAAACCTGGAGCAAGCAGCCCAACAGGCACTCTACCTTCGCGCGCCCATCGCCTATGTGTGGGACGACCACGACTACGGCGGGAACGATTCGAACGCGGCGACGGAATCGCGATTGGCCGCGGCGACGACGTTCCGCGAGTTCGTCCCGCACTACGACCTGACGGCGGCCGACGGCGTGGGTGTGTACCAGGCCTTCAGCATCGGGCGGACCCGCTTCATCCTGACGGACGGCCGGTCCGCGCGTGATGCGGCGCTGGGGACGATGCTGGGCGACGAACAGAAGGCATGGCTGAAACGCGAACTCCTGGCGGCCAGCGGCGTTCACCCGGTCATCGTACTGGTCACCGACGTGCCGTGGGTGGCGGCCGCGAAACCGGGCGACGATAGCTGGGCAGGTTTTGCGGAGGAACGTGCCGAGATCGCGACCTTCATTGCGGCGAACGAGATCCACGGGGTGGCGATTGTGAGCGGCGACGCACACATGGTGGCGATCGACGACGGAAGCAACAGTGCCTATTCGGCGGTTCCCGGTGATCCCATTCCCGCGCTGCAGGCGGGTGCACTGGACCGGCGGGGCACGCTGAAAGGCGGACCGTTCAGCGAGGGGATGTACCCGGGCGCCGGACAGTTCGCGACCATGACCGTGACGGACGACGGCAGCGGACCGGTGCATGTGCTCTGGGTCGGGATGAACTACCTGGGTGAGGAGATCGTCCGGTTCGAATTCACGGTCCCGGGGAGCGGCCGGTAGGGGCAAACGCGGCCGACCTGCACCATACTGGTAGCCGTTCGGCCGTTCGCGAGGCACTCCAGGGAGCATATGTTCTGCAGGAACCACCTGGAGCGCAGCCAGATGAACCTGCCCCAACCTGTTCCATCGTCTCGACAATTCCCGACCGGCCGAATCGTGTGGCTGCTGCTGGCCATCACGGGCGCGTTGTTCGCAGACGCGTTTCTTCGCGCCCGGGGGGACTTCGACTACGCGCTCATCAACGGCGTGAGAAGCATCCGCTTTCCGGGTGATGAACGGACCGTGGACCTGATCAACACGCTCACCGGGACCGAAGGGGCGCTGATCGCGTGGTTCGTGGTCCTGATAGCCTTCATCGTTGCCCGTCAATGGCTCGCCGCCGTGGCGATGGCGATGATGCCGACGGGCGGGATCATCAGCATCGCGATGCAGGACCTTGTCGGGCGTTCCCGCCCCGACCTTTCGCGCATCGATGGGCTGGAAGGAATGGCGCGGGCCGCCGAAGACCAGGACCTCGCGAGCTTCCCGAGCGGCCACGTGCTCGGGGCGGTGCTGCTTTACGGTCTGCTCTTCTTCCTCGCCGGGAAGATTCGCCAGCGGCCACTCCGAGTGGCGTCCCGATCGGTGCTGCTCATGATTCCCGTGGTCGCTGGCTTTTCGCGGGTGTGGGGAGGCTCGCACTGGGCGGGGGACACGGTGACGGCGTTCGCGCTGGGCGGGGCGATGCTATCGGTGATGATCATCCTCTACCGGCGGGCTGCGCCCTATGTGGAGGGGACGCCGTTCATCCACGCGAAAGCGATTCCGCATGACGAATTGCTGCCGCACGCCCACGCGCTCACGAGCACCATCCTGTTTCGCGACGGCGAGGTCTGGAAGGTCTACTCGCCCGGGTTCTTCCCGAGGGCGATCTACTGGCTTTCGTTCCAGGCGCCCTTTCCCTATGCCCACAACGAAGCGGCGCAATCGGCAGCGATTTCACGACGCAACCTGGCCGGCCTCCTCACGGAGTACTGGTATGGCGAACGGCGGGTGGCGCCCGCGTTGCGCGTGGACCATGTCGACGGGAGGCCCGCGATCGTCGGGCGCTTCATCGCCGGTGACGAACCGGGGGACCTGGAGGGGGCGAAGGCGTTCCTGTTCGATGTCTGCAAACGCTTTGATGATGCGGGGCTCCCGACGTGGCAGGTTGACCCGCGACAGCCCCGATCGCTCGGAAACCTGGTGCAAACAAACGACGGGCGTTTCACCATCATCGACCTCGAATCGGGCATGGTTTCGCCACTGGCATCACCGCGCGCGTGGTGGCGTGCCATTAGCCGGGCGATGGTGCCGCTGTTCGACGATGTGTACTACGACATCACGCGGGACTACATCGAACGTGAAGCTGAAGCGATGCGGACGGCGAAGGGCGACGAGTGGTTCGAAACCCTGCAACGTACGTTCGATCACGCCGAGCAGGCGACCATCGCCTGGCACGCGGGAGAGAGGCGCCTGTGGTCCTGGATTCTGCGCGAATTCTTCACGGCGTTCGGGATCCGGCGCTGGGGCCACAGCATCCGAAGGCGTTCGCGCGAAGGGCAGGTGCGCGCGACGCACTGGATGGAGTCGGCCATCGACCGGTGGCAGGCAGAAAGCCGAATCGCACCGGAAGAGGCACGCGAGCTTCGCGAGGCTGTTCAGACACCAGAGTTCCAGGCGGTCCTTCCGCACTTCGGTGTTCACCTCGGCATCGCCGTTGTGCTGCGTTTTCCGTTCGGAAGCATCGCCCGTGTGCTCTATACCGGCGGCAACCTGTTGTTCGCGTTCCTCTTGATCACGACCCGCCGGATCGACCGGCATACATTCAAACGGATGACGGACATCCACTCACCGCTGGTGCTGCTGGTGGCGGCCATGCCGGGCATCGGGACGCTTTCCTACATGGCATCGAAGCATGTTCGTTCACACGGCAAGCTGACCCGGCTCGCGCTGGACGCTGCAGGGGAAAAGCTGCCGTTCCATGTCTACCGGCGGCTGGGCATCCGGCGAATCATCGCGGGCAAGGGCACATCAGCGCCGCCGCCGGGGGCGGCAGCCTCCGCCTGAGGGCGGGCTTCAGGGCGCCCTGAGGGGACGGTGGGTCCATTCCTCCCAGAGCGTCCAGGCGAGCTTGTTGGAGCCATCGCTGCGGCGGAGGCCAACGTCACGAAGGGCTGCGGCAGCGCCGGTTCGCGCAAACGACGGGTCGAGGGCTGCGAGCCAGACGACCAGGCTGAACTTCGAATCGGCGGCATCGTTGAGCAACCGCTGGAGGTAGGCGAGCTGATCCTCTTCGGTTCCGACGTTGACACGCCCTTCGACGGGGGCCGAGGCGTAGGCCGTTTCGGCGATGATGATCTCGCCGCTGAAGCGCTGCCGGAGCTGGCTGAAGTAGTCGGGCCGGATTTCGGCGGCGCTCCGTGCCTCGCCCAGGTACGGATAGGTACTGATTGCGAGCACGTCCATCTTCTGGCGGAACGGATCGAGGACTTCCCAATGGGGGGGATGGGCCTGTCCGAACGTTCCTTCGAGCACTTCGAGCTGGAAGGTGGGGAACACCTTCGTCGAGGGGTTCGCGCGCTTGGCGACGTCGTAGGCCTCGTTATAGAGCGTCACGAACGCATCGAATTGCTGGGGGGTGCGTTCGTAGATCATGTTGACCTCGACGCCAATCGCCAGGTAATCGGGCTTGTAGTTGTTGGCGACGTAGGCGACATAGCCGAGGAAAGCATTGCGAACGCGCTGGTCAGAGAAGCCGGCGATCGGGTCGATGCCCGGGGGGAGGTTCGCGATGCGGCTGCGTTGAACCGCGCCATCGGTGGGGTCGATGGCGTAGAAGAGCTTGAGCGGCCGGTACTGGGCGATGAGGCCTGTCTCGAGGCGTGTCGTGTCGGTAGTGGTGCCGGATTCGGCGCCGCCGGGCATGAAATCCTGCCAGGGTGGGGCGCGCTGGACGAGGACGACATCGGCGTACTGCGCGGCGGTGGCGAACGCGCGGATCGCGGCATCGGTCGTGTTCTCAGCGGGGAGTGCGCCGAGGCCGAGGCGCATGGAGCGTGGCTCACCACTTTCGGGCGCGCGCACAACGGTTGGGCCGGGGCCGCGAGGGCCACCTTTGCCGTCACCTGAATCGCACGCGGTTAAGAAGGCTGCCAGCAAGGCGAAGGCCGCTACAATCAGGGGAGCGGGGTTCGGCCGGGAACGGCCGGGGGTGCCCATGCGCGTCGCTTTTATCGCCGCGATCCTGTTCGGTGTCATCACCGGTGGCGCGGTCGCTTCAGTTCGCTGGCTCACGCGAGACTCGGCGGCGATTGCAGGAACCGCCGCGGGCGACGACGCCGCGCCGGTCACGAGCGCGCGCACACCCGCCATGGCGGCGGAAGCCTTCGCGCGGGCGTGGTCGAACGGTGACATGGCGGCCGCCTACCCTCTCGTCTCTCCGGCCGCGCAACAGGCATTCCCGCTGGCAGCATTCCTCGATGCATATGCGGCGTTCGAACGCGAAGCCGCCGCGCGATCCGTCACGGCCCGGGCGGCATCGGCCAACGAAACGTCGGCGACGCTGACGGTGCGCATGTCCACAGCCTATTTTGGCCCGCTGGAATACACCACAACGCTTAACCTCGTGCAGACCGGCAAAGAGTACTTCGTGGCGTGGGATCCGTCTGCGATCCACCCGGACCTCGGTCCCGGCGCGACTGTGCGGAACGTGGTCCAACGTCCCCGTCGCGGGGCAATCCTCGATCGCAACGGGGCACCACTGGCGATTACCCAGGAAGTGCGCATGCTCGGCCTCAACCGCTCGGTCGTCACAGACCGCGCGAGCCTCACGGCCCAGCTCGTGGACTTCGGGTTCACGCGCGAACAGGTGGACGCTGCCTTTGCGAGCCGCGTGCCGCTCAACCAGCGCGTACCGCTCGGGCCCATCGGCGAGGGTCGATCGGAGGCGGCTGCGGCCCTGCTACGGCTGAACGGTGTGCTCGTGTATTTCGAGTCGCAGCGGGTGCATCCGCTGGCGGCGGCGGCGGCGCACGTTGTTGGCTACACGCGCGAACTGACGGCGGAGGAGCTGGCCACGCGCGACGGCCAGGGATACCGGATTGGCGACCGCGTGGGCGCAGTAGGGCTGGAAGCATCGCAGAACGCGGTGCTGGCGGGGCAACCCGGTGCGGAGCTCAACGTGGTCGACGCCAGCGGCGCGGTCGTGAAGACGCTCGTGGCGCGCGAATTCGTCGAAGGCGAAGACATCATCACGACGCTCGACTCGGCGGTGCTGAAGCGCACCTGGGAGCGGCTGGGCGACCGGGCAGGGGCCGCGGTGGTCATCGATCCGCGCAACAACGGCATCCTTGCGCTCAACAGCTCTCCCTCGTACGACCCGAACGCGTTCGAGAGGAACGACGCCATCGCCCTCGAAGCGATTACGCGGGCGCCGAACGGACCGCAGGCGAACCGGGCGACGACGGGCCTCTACTCGGCAGGGTCGACGTTCAAGCTGATCACGGGGGCGGCGGGATTGCTGCACGGCGGGTATACGCCCACCAGCGAGATCTTCTGTGGCTCGACCTGGAGCGGAGTGAACCCGCCCCGGCGGAACTGGGAGGGAGCGCAAGGGCCGCTGACCATCGCCGGGGGGCTGATGAGGTCGTGCAATCCCGTGTTCTACGAGATCGGGCTGACGCTCTACAACGAGACCGACGGGGCGCTCTCCGCGACCGCGCGGGCGTTTGGGTTTGGAAGCGCCACCGGCCTGGTGGGCCTCGGCGAAGAAGACGGGCTGGTGCCTGATGCGAAGTGGAAGCGGGCCACGCGCAATGAGGCATGGTTCCCCGGCGACGAAGTGAACCTCGCCATCGGGCAGGGCGATCTGTTGATCACGCCGCTGCAACTTGCCAACGCCTACAGCGCCTTTCTGAACAACGAACTGCGTGCGCCAATCCTGATCGCGGGGGAAAAGGCGAGATCGCGGGGAGCCATTGGTTTGACCAACGCGCAGTGGTCGCATCTGCGCCTGGGGCTGCAACTGGTAACGAGCACCACAGGGACGGCCTCCGCGGCTTTCGCCCACGCGGGCTATACCAACTTCGGCGGCAAATCCGGGACGGCTGAAGACGTGGGGGCGCAGCAGCACGTCCTGTTCGTCGCCTTCGCGCCGCTAACGGCGCCGGTTGCGATTGCCGCGGTCGTGCTCGACGAAGGACAGTCAGGCTCCATCGAAGCGGGGCCCATCGCGCGCGACATCGTGCTGGCGGCCATGCGCTGACCAAATCGCGGAGCGGGCAAGGGCGCGCCGGCAGATGATGCGGCGTCGGCGCCACTCCTTCAGCAGGTGGGTTCGTTGGGGCGGGCGGAGGAGAGGCGATCGCGGAGGACGATGCCGCCGAACAGCCCGGCGCCGACGGCGAGACCGAGGCCGGCTCCGCTGGCGGTCATCGCCAGGACGGGCACCGGGCAGGTCCCGGCTACGGCCCATCCCGCGCCGAACATGGCGGCGCCCAGGACATTGCTGCGCGACACGGGGGCCCGGACGAGGGCGAGATCGCCGCCCAACGGGGTGTGCCATTGCCGGCGGTTGAGCCACCAGAGGATGGGGGCCGCAGTGCCGATGGCGCAGGCCATGAGCAGAAAGACGTCGAACTCCTGGAGCCGGAGCATGCGGTGGATGACTTCGTAGTCACTGAGGCGGGCAGCCGAGATGAGAAAGCCGAAGGCGCCGCCGACGAGGAACGAGACCCGGTTCACAGGGCGCCTCCCGTCAGGAGATGGAGGGCGAACGTGACGCCGACGGCGGTGGCCATGAACGTGGCTGTCGCGGCCCAGCTCGCCGCCGACAGCGACGACGTGCCACGTATGCCGTGTCCGGAGGTGCAGCCACCGGCCCAGCGTGCGCCGTAGCCCATGATGAAGCCAGCGCCGATGAGCAACGGGATGAGCGCGAGGAGCGGCACCTTGTCGCCGAGCGTCCCGTAGTCGAGGTTGGGGTTGATGCCGTCGCCGAGGAGCGCGGCCCCCACGGCCCCCGCGAAGAGGCCACCGAAGAACCAGACGCGCCATATTTCGAAGGGTTTGCCCCGCACAAAGCGGAATGTTTCAAGGTAGGCAGTCGTCGCGCCCAGCGGACGATTCACGAGCGCGTAAAGCGCCACCACGCAAAGCCCAATGGCCGGGCCTGCGATGAACCACGGCAGCCTGTCCGGCAAGATCTCCAACGAATTCCTCCACACGGTTCCCACGTCCGCTTCGTCCACCGATCATACGCCCGTCTGTCGTGCGGGGCAGCTTTCCGCAGATTCAACGCTAAGGTTCCGGCGTGACGGATCGATGAATAAGGGGTGGATGACGATTTGTACCGGATTCTCCAGGTTCACGAAGCGGCGGAGCCTGAAGTGGTGACCGCGGCCTATCGAGCACTTTCCCGCAAGTACCACCCCGACATCAACCCTTCGCCTGAAGCCGCAGAACGCCAGAAGCTCATCAACATGGCGTTCGGGGTGTTGAGCGACTCCGGGCAGCGGGCGCGCTACGACCGCTCGATCGGGCGCGTGGACGGCGTCGAGATGCGGGCGCGACCCTCAGACGACTGGCGTTGGAACGACGGGCGGCGCTATGTGCACAACTCGTCCGTCAGCGACCTGATGAGCGGGGGAACCATGCATGCGTATGCGGACGGCAGCACGTTCACCGAATGCGGGTGGGACGCCCGCGGCTGGCGAAAGGTTCAGTCGGAAGAGGAATTCTGGGCGGCGCGGCCGTGCCCCGGATGCGTGCGCCAGCAGCGCAAAGCGAGCTGACACGAACGGAGGCTCCGCAACCTTACGCAGGGGCGGGCACCGGACTTCAACAGTTTGGCCACCGCCGGCGCCTGAATACACGCTCACGCTAGCGGCTTTCCGCCCGACAGATAAGGTGAATCCCCTACGGATGCCGTAGATACGTTTCCCTAAGCTAGGTGTGGCCGATGGAAACACCGGTCAGTGAGGGGCCCAAGGTGGAGACAGCCGGTCTCCGCTGGCGGTGGAAGGGATCGGTCACAACGTGCTGGTGCGGTTTGTGGGTTTGGGGGAATCGACACAGGCGCGGCTTCGATCCCTGCTACCCGTGGGCACCGTTGAGGCCGAGGCTGGCGTGCCGGCAGGGCCGCAGGCGCCGAACAGCATGGTGTTCGTCGGGAGCACGAACAGGCCGGGCCCCGGGCAGGTACACAACGCAGCGGGGAGCTCGTCCCGGCTGATCGCGGTGCTGGACCACGAAACGCCTGAGACGTGCCGTGATGCGCTGGTGGCCGGGGCGGAGGACTGGCTCTCGCTGGATTGGGACGACGCGATCCTCGCGCTTCGGATGGAACTGCTGGGAACGCGGGGGACAGCCCCGGCGGCGCCGGTTTCGACCCCCAACCGGATGCATGTGCTCTCTACACAAACCGCCGGCGATGGGCTCGTGCTGCGGAGCGTGTGCCGAGCGTTGGACGCGGAACAAGGCTTCCTGGCCGAAGTATCGGACGCCGGGACGGACGGGCCAGCCATCCGGATCATGGAGAACCTGGGGTGGGTCCGGAATCATGAAGCAGTCGAGGGCTATTCGCGGTACCACGCCGAATTCCCCCTGCCGGCCGAGTGGCGGGACCGGCTGGCCACCGGCGAAGCCGTGACGGCGACGTGGAACGCGGGCGGCCAGGATTCGCAATGCCGGTCCACGCTGCTGCTGCCGATCATTGTGGAACGCCACCTCCAGGGCGTGCTCTGTTTCACGGATCGGCGTGTGACGCGCGAGTGGCGGGAAGAGCACCGGCGGCTGGCCCGGACGGTGGCAGCGTCTGTCGCGACAGTGCTGCAGCAGGAAGCGCTGAAGGCGGCCGCGCGGCAAAGTCACGAGGATTATCACGAGCTTTTCCTGAACGCGAACGACATCGTCTACACGCACGATCTCACGGGTCGTTTCACTTCGGTGAACCGTGCCGGGCAGATCCTCTTCGGCTATACGGCAGACGAGTTTTCGCGCATGAGCATCGAAGACATCGTGGCACCTTCGGACCTTTCGCGGGTGCGCAAGATGATCGCGACGAAGCTAGGCAGCGGCGAGGTGCGCACCACATACCGCGTGCTTTGCCGTGCGCGTGACGGGCGCGAACTCCAGGTGGAGACCAGCACGCGGGTGTTGACGCGCGACGGAAAACAGGTGGGCATCCACGGCATCGCCCGGGACATCACCGAGCGAGTGGAAGCGGAGCGCCAGCTCGCCTGGCACGCGGCCACGGTGGCGGAATCGCCCTATGCGATCGTCGGGCGCGATATCAACGGCGTGATTGTGAGCTGGAACAAGGCCGCGCAGGACCTCTACGGATACACAGCCGAAGAGGCCATCGGAACGACGGGCGACTACCTGATTCCTCCGGGAGAGCCGCTCGGGAACATCCCGGCCGCAATCATGGAATCCAGCCGCGCGGGCGAGCCAACCAGCGGGGAGTTCCGGCGGAAGACGAAGGCGGGCGACATCATCACCGTCTCGCTCTCGATTTCGGCGGTGCACGACGCACAGGGCAACGTCATCGGGGGTGCGGGCATCTCCCGGGACATTACGGCGGAAAGGAAGGCAGCAGAGGAGATTGCGCGGCTGGCGGCCATCATCGAATCATCCCACGGTGCCATCGTGAGCCGCGACCGCGCGGGGCGCATCGTGAGCTGGAACGGCGGGGCCGCGCGCCTCTACGGGTATTCAGCCGATGAAGTGATGGGGCGGACGATGGAGTTCCTCGAGCCCGAAGGCACGCGGGGAGAGATGGAGCGCATCCACCAGATTCTGCTGGCGGGGGGGCGGCTCGAAGACCACGAAACCGTTCGGATAACGCGCGATGGCCGGCTCCTGGACGTGACGTTGTCGCTTTTCCCGGTGCGCGATGAGACGGGCGAGATTCGCTCGGTCGCCGGGATTGACCGGGATGTGACGGAGCAGAAGCGGATTCAGTCGGCGTTGGCAGAGAGCGAAGAGCGGTACCGGCTGGTAGCGCTGGCAGCGAATGAAGTGGTCTGGGATTGGGACCTCAAGCAGAAGCAAGTGCAGTGGAGCGAATCGATCGCTGAAGTGTTGGGCTTCCCGCTCCAGGAAGTCCCCACGCGTGAAGACTGGTGGCCAGAACAGATTCACCCGGACGACCAGGACCGCATCCGAACCGCCCTGCAAGAAGCGGTGAAGGGCGCAGAGACCCAGATCACGTTCGAGTACCGGCTGCGCCGTCAAGACGGCAGCTATGCCTGTGTTCGCGACCGCTGCTGCCTTGTGCGCGACGCCCGCGGCTACGTGACGCGGATGGTTGGCGCGATCCTCGACATTACGGAGCAACGCGAGGCCGAGGCCGCCCGGCGCGAAAGCGAGACGACGTTTCGGGAGATGTTCGCGGCGAGCCCGCAGCCGACGTATGTCTGCGGTGAGGACTCCGGCAGGCTTCTCGAGGTAAACGCCGCGATGGTCGACCAATTCGGGTTCGACCGTGAAGAGCTCCTGGCGATGTCCGAACGCGACCTATGCCGCGGGAGCGAACACGAGCGGATGCGCATCGCGATTATGGTCGCGGCGGACAGCGGGAAGGAGATCGGACCCTGGCGATACCAGCGCAGCGACGGTTCTGAGCTCTGGCTGGACATCCGTTCACACCGGATGACGTTTCACGGAGTGCCGGCGCGCCTGGTGATCACGACGGACGTGACCGAACGAAGAGCGGCAGAGGAACGGCTGCGCCATCGCCTCCAGGATACGCAGGCGCTGTATAACTTCCGGGAGGCGCTGCAATCAGCTTCCTCGGAAGAGGAGATGATCTCGGCCGGCCTGAAGGCGATCCAGGCGGTGTGCCATGCCGATCGCGCCTCGTTGCGAATGAGGACATCGGCCTCCCAACTGATGTTCAAAGGAGCCATCGGGCTCTCCGAATGGTACCAGCGCTTCATCGAAGGCCACCCACCACTGGTCGGGGAAAAGGAGCCGATCCCGCCGCTCAGGATCGATGACGTGGAAGCGTGGCACGAGATTCCGTGGCTCCGGGATGCGTTCCTTGAAGAAGGGTTGCGAGCTGTGGCGAGCTTCCCGATGTCGATTGGCAGCCGGTCCCTGGCGCAGATGGCCGTCTACCGCAACACGCCCGTGGCGTTCACGCGTGAGGAGACGGCGCTGGGAGAGTCAATCGCCTCGACCATGGCCTACGCGATCGAGCAACGGCGAGTAGAGGATGCGCTACGAGAGAGCGAAAACCGGTTCCGGGCAGTGGCCGAATCGATGGCCAGCCTCGTCTGGGTTGCTGCACCAGCGGATGATCGACTGATCTTCATCAACCGCGCCGTCCAGGAATTCGCCGGCTTCGAACCGACGGACGACATGGCCGAACAATCGTTGCTACGGCTCGTGTACGAAGACGATTGGGCGTGGCTGGCCGAGCAACGCAGGCGTCGCGCCGCCGGCGAAGACGTGCCGACCCGCTTCGAGCTCCGCGCGACGAATGCGCACGGGGAGCTGCGCACGCTCGATGTGAGCGTGGCAAGCATCACGCTGGCAGGCGAGGCGGCCGTGCTCTGTACGGCGCTCGATATCACCCAACGAAAGAATGCCGAGCTGGAGGTGCGGCAGAGCGAGGAGCGCTTCCGGACACTGATGCGAGACCTGGATGTCGGCGTGCTCATCTATGGGCCCCATGGCGAAGTGACGGCCGCCAACCAGGCCGCGACAAGCCTGTTGGGATTCACCGAAGCCGAACTCACGGGGCAATCGCGGCGAGAACGCAATATGCGCTTCGTGAAGGAAGACGGCTCGGAATTTCCCGAGGCTGAGCGACCGCTAACGATGGCGATTACCTCGCGGGTCCCGGTGCGTGGTGTGGTGATGGGCGTAACGCGGCCGAACCAGCCAACGCTCTGGTTGCTGGTCTCGACCGAGCCGGAGCTCGACGCGGCGGGCGAAGTGTCCCAGGTGGTGGCTACGTTCGTGGATATCACCGAGCGCAAGAAGATGGATGAGGCGCTGCGCCTCTCCGAAGCGAACTATCGTGCGGTGGTGGAAGGCACGACGGACGCGATCTTCGCGCTGGATCGCGGGGCGGACGGGCAGTTCCGCGGGTCGTTCGTGAACAAGCGGTTCACCGAAATGACATCGATGACCCCTGAATGGATCATGGGGAAAACGGCAGCAGAGATGATGCCGGCGCAATATGCGCCGCAGGCCGTGGCACGGTATGAAGAGGCGGTCCGCGCCGGGAAGCCGATCGAATACGAGGAGTCTTTCGAGCACAAGGGGCGCCACTACGATCTCATCACAAGCCTGACACCGCTGCTGAATGACGCCGGGGAGTGTTACCGGATCGTTGGCACGAGCCGCGATGTGACGGAGCGGATGGCGGCACGCGCCGCGGCTTCCATCGCCGAGGCACGGTTGAACGCGGTGGTGGAAAGCGCGCCGATCGTCCTGTGGGCGGTGAACCAGAAGGGCGAGCTGACGTTGCTCAAGGGGCGCGGTATACCGCGCCTCCAGAAGCCGCGTACGCGCATCGGCCAGAACATGATGGGCAATTGGCCCGACAACCCGATCATCACGGACAACATCCGGCGGGGCCTTGCAGGGGAGGCGTTTTCCGAGATCGTGCATGTCGGCGATGTCGTCCTGGATACGCACGTCACCCCGCAGCGGAACGCCGATGGGGAAGTCACCGGCGTGATCGGCGTCTCGGTGGACGTGACCGAGCGGCGCCGCGCGGAAGAGGCGCTCTCACAGGCCCAGAAGCTGGAGAGCCTCGGCATGCTTGCCGGGGGAATCGCCCACGACTTCAACAACCTGCTGGTCGGCATTCTCGGAAACGCGGGGCTCGTGCAGGCCGAGCTCACGCCCGGTTCGAATGCCAGTGAGATCGTCCACGAAATCGAACTCGCAGGGCAGCGCGCGGCCGACCTCGCGCGGCAGATGCTCGCCTATTCGGGACGGGGCAGGTTCGTGATTGAACGGGTGGATGTGAACCAACTGGTCCAGGAGATGGGAAACCTGTTGCGTGTCAGTATCAACAAGTCGGCCGTGCTGGCGTACGACTTCGCGGCCGGCCTTCCTTCGGTGGAGGCGGATGCGACGCAGCTGCGCCAGGTGGTCATGAACCTGGTGGTGAACGCATCGGACGCAATCGGAGACAGCGGCGGCGTCATCACGCTCTCCACGCGAGCCGTACATGCGAACCGCCAGCTGCTTTCGGAGACATTCCTTTCCGCGGAGCTGGACGAGGGGGACTACGTCCAGATCGAGGTCATCGACTCGGGCCCGGGCATGGACGCAGAGACACGGGCGCGCATCTTCGACCCGTTCTTCACCACGAAGTTCACGGGACGGGGGCTCGGGTTGGCGGCGGTGCTGGGCATCGTGCGGGGGCACAAGGGCGCAATTCGGGTGGAGAGCGAACCCGGGTTGGGCACGAAATTCACTCTTCTTCTCCCGGCGAAGTCATCACCGGTGGTCGTTCGGCCGCCGCTGCCCCCGGTTTCGAACTGGGTTTCGAAGGGGACGATCCTTATCGTCGACGACGAAGAGACGGTGCGCCAGGTGACATCACGGGCGGTGCGGCTGTTCGGCTTCGAAGCATTGATGGCGACGGACGGCGAAGAGGGCGTCGAATTGTTCCGGCAGCACAAGGACGAGATCGTCTGCACGGTGCTGGACCTGACCATGCCGCGCATGGGCGGCGCGGAGGCGTTCAAACGCATGCACGAGATCGACCCGGATGCGCGCATCATCGTGACGAGCGGATACAGCGAGAACGAAACGATGGAACGGTTTGGCGCCAAGGGGCAGGCGATCTTCATGCAGAAGCCGTTCGAAGTGGGCACGCTGCGTGAAGCGATCCGGAGAATCATCGACGGCTCGACGGGCGACGGGGGCAGGTAGCCGCGGACCCGGCCAGTCCTTCCCTTTGGGCCACGGCGCTCCGTCGCATGACTCCCATCGTCTGCTGGCCCGAACAGCGCTCGCGGTATGGGTTAGCTCGCCGGCGTCGCGAGGATCAGCGAATGACGAAGTACGAAGCGGATGGGTGATAGGTGACGATGGCGCTGGTGCTTTGTTCCGGGTGCCACTGAAACGTCTCACCAAGTTCGACACCGATGCGGGCGGGATTGAGAAGGGCTGCGATGCCGGCCTGCTCTTCAAGGTCCGGGCAGGCGGGATAGCCGAAGGAGAAGCGGCTGCCCTGGTATCCCTGCGCGAACAACTGGCGCATCGTTGGCGCATCGGCGGCGGCGATACCGAGCTCTTCGCGGATGCGCCGATGCCAGAACTCCGCGAGGCCCTCGGCCGTTTCGACGGCGAGACCATGAAAGTGCAGATACTCCCGGTAGTCATTGGCCGCGAAGAGTTCCTGCGCGAACTCAGTGGCACGCGGGCCGACGGTCACGAGGGAGAACGCGACGACATCGTAGACAGGCGGCGAGCCGTCGCCCGGGGCGGCGCGAAAGTAGTCGGCGATGCAGAGGCGCTTTCCATCCGGCTGCCTGGGGAAGCGGAAGCGCACAGGATTCCCTTCGGGCTTACCTTCGCGCATGTCCGGCCAGACGAGCAGATCGTTCTTTTCGGCGAGGCAGGGGAAGTAGCCGTAGACGACCTGCGGGACGAGCAGGTGCTCCGTGATGACGCGATCCTGCCAGCGTCGGAACACGGGGCGGACTTCCTCTTCGACGAAGGCCGCGTATTCGGTATCGCTGCGTTGGCCCTTCTGGTACTGCCATTGGCCGCGGAAAAGCGCAACCTCGTTCACGAACGGGAAGACTTCGCGGAGGGGAATGCCCCTGACCACGCGGCTCCCCCAGAAGGGCGGGACCGGGACTGGCGGTGGCGCTTGACGGCGGACATCGGAGACCGCGTAGTCGCGATCCGTGGGACCTGTGGAAGTGCCCGGAGGTGGCGTTACCGCGCGCACCGCGTCGTACCCCGTGTCGCCATCACCGGTGCGCACCACCTGGCCTCCGCGTGTGAGGACCGGGATGGGCTGACCCGCCTTGATCGCGTGCATGACGGTGTCCATGGTAGCGAGGCCCTCGAAGGCGTCCTGGCAGTAGAAGACGCTGCCGCGATAGATGTCGCGCAAATCCTGTTCGACGTACTTCCGTGTGAGGGCGGCACCGCCGAGAAGGACCGGGTAGCCGAACAACTCTCGCGAGTTGAGCTCCTCGAGGTCTTCGCGCATGACGACGGTGCTCTTCACCAGGAGGCCGCTGAGGCCGATGGCGTCGGCGGAGACCTCCTGTGCCTTCTCGATGACGTGGGCGATCGGCTGTTTTATGCCGATGTTGTGCACGGTGTAGCCATTGTTCGTGAGGATGATGTCCACCAGGTTCTTGCCGATGTCGTGGACATCGCCGCGGACCGTCGCGAGCACGATGGTTCCCTTGCCCGCGCCTTCGACGCGCTCCATGTGGGGCTCGAGATAGGCGACGGCTGTCTTCATGGTCTCGGCGCTCTGGAGGACGAAGGGGAGCTGCATTTTGCCGGCGCCAAAGAGGTCTCCCACTTCACGCATGCCTTCGAGCAGCTGGTTGTTGATGATTGAGAGCGCGTCATAGCGGGTGAGGGCTTCTTCGAGGTCCGCCTCGATGCCGCGGCGGTCGCCGTCGATGATGCGCTGCGAAAGGCGCTGCTCGACTGGAAGGAGGGTGCGATCGGCCTTGGCCGCCTTCTGGGTGTCTTCGCCTTCGAACAACGAAATGAAATGGTGGAGCGGGTCGTATCCACCTTCGCCATCCGCATTGGCGGGGCGCCGACGGTCGTAGATGAGGTCGCGCGCAGTCTCGAGTTGCTCCTGTGGAATCCGGTTTAGCGGAAGAATCTGGCGGGCGTTCACGATCGCGGCGTCGAGACCGTTCTCGATCGCTTCGTGGAGGAACACGGAGTTGAGCACCCGCCGGGCCGCAGGCTTCAGGCCGAACGAGCAGTTGGAGACGCCCAGGATGGTGTGGACGCCCGGCATTTCGGCTTTGATCTGGCGAATGGCGTTGAAGGTCTCGATGGCATCACCCCGGAGATCCTCCTGGCCGCCCGATAGCGGGAAGGTGAGGCAATCGAATACCAGGTCCCCGGGCTCCATGCCGAACCGGTTCACGGCGATGTCGTAGATACGGCGAGCGACACGGACCTTCCATTCGGTGGTCCGCGCCTGGCCCTCTTCGTCGATGGTGAGGGCGACAGCAGCGGCGCCGTGGCGCTTGATGAGGGGGAGCACGCGCGTGATTTTGCGTTCGCCATCTTCGAGGTTGATCGAGTTGATGATGGCCTTACCGCCGTAGAGCTTGAGCGCGGTTTCGATCACGGGCGGCTCGGTGGAATCGAACATGAGCGGGAGCGTGGACTGCGTGCGCAGAGCCGTGGCGACCTCGCGCATATCCGGCACCCCGTCCCGTCCGACGTAGTCCACCATGACGTCGAGAACGTGGGCGCCTTCGGCCGTCTGTTCGCGTGCGAGGGCCACGATGCCGTCGAGGTCCTGCGCGAGGAGCAGGTCGCGGAAGGCACGCGAGCCGGTGGCATTGATCCGTTCGCCGACCACCAGGAACGAGGTGTCCTGCTTGAAGGGGACGGTCGTGTAGAGCGAAGAGCAGGACCCGGCCTCCCCGTGGGGGTCGTTCGCGAGCCAGGGGGCAGGACGCGTGCGTTCGCGGCCGGCAGCCCGGGCCGCAGCAGCGAGCATTTCGGGCGTGGTGCCGCAGCATCCGCCGACGATGGCGGTGCCGAATTCGTGGACGAAGATCCGCTGATAGCGCGCGAACTCCTCGGGGGTGAGGCGATAACACGCCTGCCCATCGATGAGTTCCGGGAGGCCGGCGTTGGGCGCGACGAAGACGGGGCGGCGGGAGTTCGAAGCCAGGTAGCGGACGTGCTCCACCATCTGCTCGGGTCCGGTCGCGCAATTGATTCCGAGGATGTCGATGACGTCGATGGCATCGAGGGTCGTGAGCACGGCTGAGATGTCGGACCCGAGGAGCATGGTCCCGGTGGTCTCGATGGTCACGCTGGCGATGACGGGGAGGCGTTTGCCAGTCTCCTGGAAGACATCGCTGATCGCGGCGAGGGCCGCCTTGGCCTGCAGGAGGTCCTGGCAGGTTTCGACTTTGAGGACGTCGATGCCGCCTTCGATCAGGCCGAGGGCCTGCTCCCGGTAGGAGTGGACGAGTTCGTCCCAGGTGGTGTGGCCGAGGCTGGGCAGCTTTGTGCCGGGCCCGATGGTGCCGAAGGAATAGCGCGGCCACTCCGGGGTACTGAATTCGTCGCGGACGCGGCCGATGACCGTGGCCGCGACGCGGTTCAACTCGCGTGTGCGCGCTTCGAGCCCGAACTCCGCGAGAACGATCTCGTTCGCGCCGAAACAGCAGGCGTCCACGGCATCCACACCGGAGGCATAGAACGAACGGAAGAGCCGTTCGAGGATGTGCGGGCTCGCGACGTTGAGCCACTCGGGACAGTCGAGATGCTCCTCTTCGTCCGGGGTGCCTTTGAAGGCGACAAAGTCATCGGGGGTGAGGTTGTACGAGAGCAGCGTCGACCCGATCGGCCCGAGCGCGTAGAGCACGCGTTGCTTCAGCCGGTTGAGAAACGGGTCGTCGCGAGGGACATATGCCATAGGACAGACAGCGTATCAGGCGTGCGGGCGTTATCCCACCGGGGGCTCGGCAGCCTTGCGAATCAGCTCCTGGGCCCGGAGTACATCACTTCGAAGAGGATGTTGTCGGGCGTGGTGAACATCACCTGGTAGTAGGTGTCCGTGCCATTGGGGTGGGGGCGGTGGCGAGGAGTCTCGAACAGGCCGTCGATGCCTCGCTCGCCGAGATAGGCGATGGCTTCGTCGACGCCGCTCTGCGTCTTGCAGGCGATGCCAACGTGATTGACGCCGGGGCCGTCGTAATCGTTGGCGTGGCCGTTTGCCTGGGCGAGGACCCAGATGCTGGCGCCATCAGGCGCGACGAACCCGTAGTACATGTTCTCCATTTCGAATTCGTGCTTGCGCCAGCCAAGGAAGGCGAAGAAGTCCCTGTAGAAGGGCAGGTTGTCCGGGCCAACGTTGAGCTGGAGATGGTTGAGACTCGATTCCATCGGGATCAGCCTTTCGGGCCCTGGTAGACGACTTCAACGAGGAGATTGTCGGGCGTCTTGAACATCACCTGGTAGTAGGTCCGGTCTTCGCCCCCGGCGAACTCCGGACGGTGCCGGGGAGTATCGAAGAGGCAATCGACGCCGTTGCTCCTGAGGTACTCGACGGTCGCGTCGACGTCAGCAGGACTCTCGGCGTGGATGCCGATGTGGTTCATGCCCGGCCCATCGTAGTCGTTCTTCACGTCCTTGACTTCGTGCGTGAACCAGAGGCCCTCCCCCTGGGCGCCCCAGGCACCGAAGACACCGTCTCCTTCGTACTGGTTCGTCCACCCCAGGAACGTTAGCAGGTCCTTGTAGAACGGCACGTTTTCCTGCCGAACGATGAATTGGATGTGATCGAGATGCGTCTTCATGCCAGCGCTCCTTCTAACAGTGCGTGATCCTTGAGTAAGCGAACGTGATCTCCCACGGGCCCATGACACTCAGTCCCAGGGCGAGTGCTCCCAGAGGTGGTGGAGGCCGAGCGCATCGGCCCCGAAGTCGTTCGAGGGGTGGCGCGTGACGGTGTGGACGTGGTTGGCGTGGTTCTGGACGTTGTCGTATTCGACGACGATGTTTGGGCCCTGGAGCCGGTAGTAGTGCCCCTGCCCAACATCGAGCGAGCCGGCCCAGGCGAAGTGCAGTTGGTCCAGGCTTCCGATGCCGTCCCAGGCGGCGCCTTCGGCGAACCGGCCTGTGTAGAGCGCAAGGAGGCGCGCGAACAGTTCCCGCTGGCCGCTGCTGAGCTCCTCAGCAGCGATACCCATCGGCCGCCGGGGGTCGAACCGCATCGCTTCGAGGGCGCCGGCCCCACCGTACTGTTCGAGGATGTTCGCCACGCCGGGAATGGTCGCCGCGGTGTGGACGGTCGTTGGGAGGGGGAGGATGCCGAGGACGAAGTCGGGCGGCGCCGAAGGGAAGACGACCGCCTTCGTGCGCTGTTGGGGCGTGAGAGCATCCAGCAGTTCGCGGGCACGGTCCTCTGTGTCGCCGAGCGGGCGCACCAGGTCGTAGCCATCGTGCACGACGCGAGCAGGGTTGGAGCCGAGAAAGAGCGGTGAACTCGCGGCGATGCGGTCCCCATCGAAGAGAAAGTTGACGGAGATGTGGTGGCCCTGGAGGCGCCAGCCGATCGGCTGGTTGAACACCTGGCCCAGGTCGGTGAACACGGAGAGGTAATAGAGGGCTTCGTCGCGGACGTGGACGGAGCGGCGGCGCTCAATCTCATCGAGCACGTTTTCGATGCTCATGATGGTTGTAGCCCGTGTGTAGGCTTCGAAGCTGAGGGCCGAGCGGAGGAGGCGGTGGACCAGCTTCCGCTGGCGGTGGTTCAGCTCAGCGAGGGCGAGGCCCCGTTCCAGGCGAGGGAAGTAGGCCCAGTTGGCGCGCTCGGCGTGATCGGTGTGAGCGATGTAGGCCTGTTCGCGCTGCTGGCGAGTGAGACCGTCAAGAACCTCGTTCAGCGCATCGCGCATGCAGCGCGCGGCTTCCAGCGCGTGGTCCCCCATGAGACACCTCCTTCTGTCGTCGGGAGTCTAGCAGAATCGGATGGCCACCACGGCGAGCCGCGCGGGCGGTTGCTTACGAAGGAGTGTCGAGCGCGGCGAGGCGCCGAAGTGCTGCGCCGGTCACGCGAAAGGTGGTCCATTCGTCCATGGGTTGAGCGCCGAGGGCCTTGTAAAAGGCGATGGATGGCTCGTTCCAATCGAGCACCGACCATTCGAGGCGCCCGCAGCCGCGTTCGACGGCAATCCGCCCGAGTTCGACGAGCAACGCCTTCCCATAGCCATGGCCGCGAAATTCGGGGCGAACGAAAAGATCTTCGAGCCAGATGCCGGGCTTGCCCAGCCAGGTGCTGTAGGTGTGAAAGAAGAGCGCGAAGCCGGCGCTCTCGCCGGTGTCTGTGTCGGCGAGGATGGCCTCGGCAAAGGGCCTGGACCCGAACAGATGCTGGCGGAGTTCATCGCGGTCAAGGGTGACGGAGTCTGGTTCGCGTTCGTATTCGGCGAGTCCGTGGATGAGTGCGATGATCGTGTCGAGATCGGCTTCGGTGGGACGGCGGAGGGGCATGAGCGCAGTGTGCCGGAGCACGGCACAGGAGTGAAGCGCACCTGACGGTCGGGGCTGCTTGCTGTACATTGCCGCCAACACCCGGGAGGTCCTCCTCATGGCCAAGGTTCACTTCGGCGTCACCATTCCCCAGATCAAGCGCACATGGCCGGAAAGCAAGTCGGCCGCGCAGGACTTCGAAGCCATGGGCTACGACTCCCTCTGGGTGTGCGACCACCTGTACGGCCCGCAGTCGCCGACCATCCCCATCCTGGAAGCGTGGTCGCTCGTCTCGGCTGTGGCAGCGGTGACGGACCGTGTGGAGATCGGGACGCTGGTAACGCCGGCGGGCATGCGCAATGCGCCGCAGCTCGGCAAGGTGATCGCGACGATCGATAACATCGCGGGCGGCCGGATCATCCCGGGCTTCGGTGGAGGCTGGATGCCGCGCGAGTTCACGGACTTCGGCGTGCCCTTCCTGAACACGGGTCAGCGGTTGGGCCAACTACGCGAGACCGTCCAGCTGTACAAGAAGATGTGGGACCCGGCGGAGGGCCCGGTCACCTTCGAGGGGAAGTACGTCCAGGCCCACAACGTGGTCACGGAACCAAAGCCGGTTCGCAATCCGCCCATTCTCATCGGCGGGGCAGGCGAGAAGGTGACGCTCAAGATTGCCGCCCGCTACGCGGACATCTGGAACAACCTGGCCGGCCACCAGGCTGCGCTGGCACGAAAGGTCGACGCCCTGCGTGCGCACTGCGCCGACGTGGGCCGCGACCCATCGCAGATCACCATCAGCCAGCAGTGCCTTGTGACAATCGCACCGGACGAAGCGAGCGCGGGGCCGATGATCGAGACGTCGAAGAAGATTTTCGGCGGCCACATGGGCGACCCCACCGGTCCGCTGGCCATTTCAGGGAGCCCCGAGACCGTGCGCAAGCAGATCCAGAAGCACATCGACCTCGGTTGCACGATGTTTGTGATGGAGTTCTTCGGGCGCGACACGAAGGAGCCCGCGAAGCTCTTCGCGGAAACGGTGATGCCGCACTTCAAGTAGGCGACAGGCGCTGACGCGGGCGCGGCGGAGGATGCCCGCCCGTCGCGCCGGCGGGCCGTTACCCGTGTGAGCGCCGATCGATTCCGTCGCTGGTGTTGAGGCGTCCGGGGCCCTGGCTCTGCCCGGCGGTTTGTGAGGCCGTTCACAGAACTCCCCCAAAGGTCTCGCGGAGGTTCACTCCGCCGAGTGTAAGAATTCGGACGGGACCGCGTCATAGTTCTCGTAGCACCAATGCCCACAGGGCAGAAGAGAGAGAACAATGTTGCCGGTCAGCTTCGAAACCTACCTCATGGAACACCGCCAGCTCATCGAGCGCGCCGAGAAGCGTGCCCTCCTGATGGCGACGCTCGGGCCCGCGGAGAAGCCCGCGAGCATCCTTCCGTTCAGCAAGCGCCATGTGCGCCCGCTGACCAGCATTGTGGAGATTTCGCGCCCGACGCCAGCCGCGTGACGCAAGCACTTCACAAACCCACCACCTGAGGGCACGCCCGGCAACGGACGTGCCCTCTCTCTTTGTCTGGCCAGCGCGGTGGCCACGATGTAGCCTCCGGCGCGTGACGCTCGTGGCCCTGGGGCTGGCCTGGTTCTCTGGCGCCGGAGCGAGCGCGCTCTGGGGTGTGCCGGCATGGATGAGCGGCGGGATCACGCTGCTCCTCGCGCCCCTGGCGTGGGCGCGAAACGGGCGTTACGGCGCATGGGTGACGGTGGCTTGCGTCGTGGCGGCCATCGTGGGCGGACTCCGGTTTGATGCGTGGGCGAATTCCCCGCTCCCGCCATTGGCGGACTACACCGGCTCTACGGTGGTGCTTGAGGGGCGAATTGATTCAGAGCCATCACCCGGGCGGACCGTCACCCGGTACGTTGTCGACGTTGAGCGCGTGGGGCCGTCCAGGGACGACCTGAGGGAGGTGAGCGGCAAGGCGGTCGTCACGCTCGACCAGTTCGCGCGACATCTACCGGGCACGCGCGTGCGGCTGGAGGGCGAACTCGAAGAGGCTCCGCAAGCAGACGCCTTCGACTACCGCGGTTACCTCGCCCGGCGGGGGATTGTGGCGGCGATGTTCTACCCGGCGATGGACGTGACCGGGCCGGCGGCGCGGTGGGACGTGCGGCGCCTGAGCGTGGAGCTGCGTCTCAAGCTCGACCGGGCCCTCGCCCGGAGTCTGCCCGAACCCGAAGCATCGCTGGCGTCCGGCATCCTCATCGGCTTCGATGGGAATCTTCCGGACGACCTCTACGGTGACTTCCGGGACACCGGCCTGGCGCACATCGTCGCGGTTTCCGGCACGAATGTGTCGCTGGTGACGGCGATCGTTTTCGCCCTCTGCACACCGTGGCTGGGGCGAAAGGCGGCCATCTGGCCCGCCGGCGTGATGGCGATCGCCTATGTGCTGGCAGCCGGAGCATCGGCTTCGGTGGTGCGGGCCGGGATCATGGCGGGAGTGTTCCTGTTCGGCGCCTACCTCGGGAGGCAACGGAGCGGCCTGGCGGCGCTGGCCGCGGCGACGGTCGCCATGAACGCGGTCCAGCCCGGGCTCGTGTTGGAGGTTGGCTTTCAGCTGAGCGTCGCCGCCACGGCCGGACTCATCGCGTTCGCACCATGGATCGAAGCAGGCATCGTGACCGGGCTCCGGCGTATCCGGTCCGGCTTCGTGCCACGGTCTATCGTGCAGGTGGCGGCACTCACGCTCGCGGCGACGTTCGCAACGCTGCCGATCTCCTGGCACACCTTCGGTCGCGTATCGCTGATCGGTCCCGTGGCGAATATCGTGGTCGAGCCGCTGTTCGCGATAGCGTTCGTGATGTCGGGATTGACCGCGGTGGGGGGCGTTGCGTCCGACCAGGCGGGGTGGTTGTGCGGGCTGCTGGCCTTCTACCCGCTGGCCGCGATGTGCAAGACCGCGGAACTGTTGGCAATGCTGCCCGGCGCCTCAATCGCGGTCCCGGCGATTTCCGGAGAAGTGGCTGTGCTTGCGTTCTCGATGCTCGCGTTCGCGGCCTGGCCCGCGGTTCACCGGTATGCGCCGGACCCGGCACCAGAGAGTCATACGCCGCGCGAACTTCTAGCACGCCGGGCGCTCGCGACCGGACTGACCGCCACCGCAGGGACGGTTGTGCTGCTGACGACGTTCCTGCCAATGCGCGGCCCGGGACAGGTGGAGGTGCGTTTCCTCGATGCCGGACAGGGCGATGCCGTGCTGGTGACAACGCCCTCCGGGGAACAGGTGCTCATCGACGGCGGGCCAAGCGGCATCGGGCTCGCGCGGCAGCTGGGCGAAACACTGCCCCACTGGGAACGGACGATCGACGCGGTGTTCGTCACACATCCGCAGCAAGATCACATCGCGGGAGTGGCTGCCGCGTTGGACCGGTACCGGGCACGCCATGTGTTCGACAACGGGGCGGCCAACTCCACCATCGCATTCGCGACGTATGCGCGCCGCGCGGGCGACCGGACGTCGCTCCGTGGGGGCGAACGGTTGGAGATCGACGGCGTGGTCTTCGAAGTTCTCTGGCCGCCGGCCGGACCCGCGCCTTCGGAGCTAAACGATTCGTCCCTGGTCCTGCGAATGACCTACGGGAACGTCGTTTTCCTGTTCACGGGCGATATCGAAGCGGCCGCCCAGGCGACGTTGATGGCAGAGACCAGTGTGAGGGCGGACGTGCTCAAGGTGCCGCATCACGGCTCGAAGACGAGTTCGCCTGGGTTCCTGCGGGCAGTGGGGGCCTCCGTCGCCGTGATTTCTGTGGGTGAGGACAACCAGTTCGGGCACCCCCATGCAGAGACCCTGGCGGCGCTGGAAGGGTCGATGGTGTTGCGCACCGACGTGGACGGGCGCGTGACGATTGAGACCGACGGGGCCGGGATCGTGGTGCGGATTACGAAATGAATGACAGACATGCCGCATCGCCATTGCGCCTTCCACCATCGCCTTATAGCGTGTGGAGAGAGCGCCGCGCAGCGGGCTCAGATTCGCCTGGAGAACCATGACGACAAGAATTGACGGCCGACGGCCCAACCAGCTCCGGCCGGTGAAGCTCCACATTGACGTCCTCGACTTTGCCGAGGGCAGCTGCATCGTTGAGTTCGGGAAGACGCGCGTGCTGTGCGCGGCCTCTATCGAGGACCGCCAGCCGGCGTGGCTGCGGAACACCCAGAGCGGCTGGGTGACGGCCGAGTATTCCATGCTTCCCCGGTCCACCCATACGCGTACTCAGCGTGAAGTC
>CAYYSD010000007.1:50444-52086 GCA_964474285.1 uncultured Anaerolineaceae bacterium
ATCCAGCGGCTCATCGGCCGTTCGCTGCGGGGCGTCGTGAACGTCGAGATGATGGGACAGCGAACGGTGACCATCGATTGCGACGTCCTCCAGGCGGATGGCGGCACCCGCACAGCGTCGATCACCGGGGGCTATGTGGCCCTGCGGCTCGCATTCGAGAAGCTGATCAAGGCTGGAACGGTCTCGCCTGCGGCCATCGCCCCACCTGTGGCGGCGGTCTCGGTGGGCGTCGTCAAGGGCGTCCCAATGCTGGACCTCTGCTACGAAGAGGACTCGACTGCGGAGGTCGATTTCAACGTGGTGATGAACGGGCCGGACGCTTTTGTGGAAGTGCAGGGCACGGCGGAAGGAAAGGCGTTCAGCCGGGCTTCGATGGATGGCCTCATCGACCTGGCACGCGACGGCATCCTGGAGCTGTTCGAACTGCAACAGCAGGCGCTGGCGCAGCGCGTCTAGCCGACGTAGTGCCCCAGGAACATTCCACCGATGATGTGCAGGTGACCGTGCTCCTGGCTCTGCATGGCGTCGTAGCCGAAGTTGGTGACCAACCGGAAGCCTCGCGGGCAAAGCCGGGCCCCGATTTCGGCGCCGATCTTGCCTACCTTGCCTATGTGCTCCGCCCAGAGTTCCGCCTGGGTGGTGTGGTGCTTGGTCATCGCCAGCAGCATGATGGGCGCCCAGCGGAGGACGTTCTGAATGACGATCACGTCATCGTCCTGGTAGATGATGTTGGCGGGTTCTTTGCCGGCGACGATGTTGCAAAACACACAGTATTGATGCATGAGGGTCCAGCGATTCTAGGTTCGCGAAGGGCCTCGTTCAAACCGAACTTCGATGGAGCTCACGTCTGATGCCTCAGATCCTCCCGCTTCGCGGCATTCGTTATACCGAACCGGCGGGCGCACTCGCCGACCTGCTCGCCCCTCCCTACGACGTGATTTCGCCGGCGCAACAGCAAGTCCTCGCCGCGCGCAACCGGCATAACGCCGTCCACCTCGAGCTGGCCGAGGGCGGGGACGAACGCTACGCCCATGTGGCCGAGCTCCTGGCGTCGTGGCTCGCTGAGGGCGCGCTGGCACGGGACGAAGTCGAGATGCTCTACCTCTACGAACAGCAGTTTACGGAGTTGGGGCAGCAATACGCCCGTCGGGCGCTGTTGGCGGGCGTGGAAGCGCAACCGTGGGACGAAGGCGCCGTGAAGCCGCACGAGTTCACGATGTCCGGGCCCAAGGAAGACCGCCTGAAGCTGCTGGACGCCACGAAAACCCAGTTCAGCCCGGTCTTCATGATCGCCCGTGACCGCGCTGGTCAGCTACGCGATTTCCTCGCATCGAACATGGCCGGGCCCGCCAACTTTGAGGCTGTGACCCCGGACGGTGACGTACACCGGCTCTGGTTGATGGAAGCGAGCCGGTTCGTCATGCGTCACCTGGCACCCTTGCTGCCGGAGTCGTTCTACATTGCGGACGGTCACCACCGCTACGAAACCGCGCTCAACTACCGCAACCTGCTCATTGAGCGCGGGCAGAAGCTGGAGCGTGACCACCCGGCAAGGTTCGCGCTGACCGCGATTGTGGCGGCCAACGACCCGGGCCTGGTGATCCGCCCGATCCACCGTGTCGTGCCGAGGCCGGATCCCGCG
>CAYYSD010000008.1:0-47850 GCA_964474285.1 uncultured Anaerolineaceae bacterium
GTCTTAAAAATCGATCAAGATCAGCTCTCAATCGATACACCAATCAGCGAATATGACGCCCAATCGCGCATTGCCCCGATGAGTTGACGCGCTATTCCCTGGCGGCGGCCATCCGGGGCGACATAGATGTAGCCGACCGTTGCAAAGTGTTCGGGAAGCCGATCGGGTTGGTTAGCCTCGATCGCGCCGCTGACAAATCCAACAATCCGCCCACCGTCCTCGGCGACAAACGCTGTAGCAGTTTCGCGGTCGACGGTGGCGCGGACGGCGACCGCGAATTCCTCCGGGCTCACTGGCGTGGGCACGATACGGTGATCGCGGGAGGCGTGGTAGTCACGCATCGCCTGCCAGGCCCGGTAGAGTTCCGGGGCATCGGCCGGGACGGTTGGACGGATGGTCACGGCCATTGTTCGAACCTTCCCCTCCGCCTCCATGCATCGCGCGCGACTGAAGGCTCGTCAAGAACGAGACCGGTGCGAGCATAGATCCCAACCTGCCTGTCCGGGAAGAGGGCCGCGACCAACTGTTCAGGGCGTGCCGTCAACGCCGCGTCGGCCTGCAGTCGCATGGCGAGTGTGGTACGGCCGTCCATCTCGGAGATGGCCGCCGAGGCGGTGGCCGCTCGAAGATCGTAGGTCTTGTCCTTCTCGCGGCGTTCCTCGGTCCACATCCATGTTTCAGCGCAGAGGAACGCCTCCACACGAGCGCGGGCAGACGAAGGTTCCACGTCCACGAGGTCGACGGCGTAGTCGGCCCAGAGAATGACGGCCTGGGGCGCCGGGCCGCCGGGAGGGACTTCGTGCGCATGCCTCATGTGGATGTCTGGCGTGCTCTGGCTCGCCATGGCGGCGGCAAAGGCCTCAGGGCTGGTGACCTCGTCCAGGGTCACGTCCATGATCTCGGCCCGCCCAACAAAGCCAAGCGGAAGGGGTGAGGCGAACGCGATCTTCGGGTGGGGCGTGAATCCGTGCGAATAGGACAGCGGCAATTCGGCCCGACGAATCGCTCGCTCCCAGAATCTGAGGACGTCGAGGTGCGAGATGAAACGAACGCGTTCGCCCTTTTCGAACGTGACGCGGAAGCGCTGAAGACTCATTCAACCAAGCCTATCACGGTGAGCGTGGGATTCAGGTGAGAACCGGGGCGGCGAGGCGTTCCGCGGCAGTATGAGGATCCAGCCGGTGTGCGACCACCTCTTCGACGAGGGCGGCGAGTTCATCTTCGGGCGTCAGCTGACGCACCCGCTCGAGCAAGACTGCCCTTGCGATGGAGAGCACCTGGTGGCGCACGTCGTTGGCCCGCTGAAGAGCAAGCTGACCTGACGATTCCAGGTACGCTCGATGTTCGGCGATCGCGTCAGCGAGTTCGGCCACGCCTTCTCCCTTTGATGCGACGGTCTTGAGGATTTTCGGACGGCGGCTTCCCGCGGGCGCGAGGGAGAGCACAGCCTGGAGCTGGCTGACGAGGACATCGGCCCCGGGATGGTCGGCCTTGTTCACTACGAGCACATCGGCGATCTCCAGGATGCCGGCTTTGAGCGCCTGGATGTCGTCCCCTGTTCCGGGGTTGTTCACGAGTATCGTGGTGAGCGCCGAGCCGGCGATCTCGACCTCGTCCTGTCCCGCTCCGACGGTCTCGATCAGGATGACATCGAATCCAAAAGCGTCGAGCACCCCCACCACGTCGTCCAGTGATGGGGCGAGTCCACCGAGGGCGCCGCGGCTGGCCATGCTGCGCATGAAAACACCCGGATCGAGCGTAAGGTCCTGCATGCGGATGCGGTCGCCGAGGATGGCTCCCTGGGTGAAGGGGCTCGAAGGGTCGACGGCCACGATGCCGACCGTCTGCCCGCGGCGGCGGTATTCGCCGGCGAGGGCGCCCGTGAGCGTGCTCTTTCCCGAGCCCGCTCCTCCGGTAATGCCCACAGTCTGGGCGCGGCCGGCGTGCGGGTAGAGCTCGCGCAAGTAAGCCCGGCCTTCTGGCGTCTGGTTTTCGACGCGGCTGGTGATGCGGGCTAGAGCGCGGCGGTCTCCGTTCAGAAAACGCTGGACCAGGTCGTCCACGCCGTTACTTCTTCACGTGTTCGTTGACGAACTTCACGATGTCCTGGGTGTTCGTTCCAGGGCGGAAGATGGCCTTGAAGCCCAGGTCTTCCAGCGGTTTCGTGTCCTCTTCGGGGATGATGCCTCCGCAGAAGAGGAGGACATCGTCCACGTTGCGCTTCTTGAGCTCATCAACGACGCGGGGGAAGAGTTCGAGGTGGGCGCCGGAAAGGATGCTCAGGCCCACGACATCGACGTCCTCCTGGAGGGCCGCCTCAGCGATCATCTCCGGCGTCTGACGAATGCCCGTGTAAATGACTTCGCATCCGCCATCGCGCAACGCCCGCGCGACGACCTTGGCGCCGCGGTCGTGGCCATCGAGGCCGGGCTTGGCGATGAGGACACGGATCTTCTGGGTCGCGGTGGTGGTCATAGCGGTAACTCGTGATCCTGGGCCGGAAGTGGCCGGGGAAGTGTTCGTTAGTGCTGAGTTTACAATATGAACGGTTAGCGGCGATTGCTGTTTCCCGTTTGCGGTGCCCTTCCGCTGCGGCCCGTCATGCTGGTTTCGCGGTTGCTGCCACAGGCTCCGGGGGGGCAGACAGAAGCCAAACTCCGCTACGGCCGCTGGATGAGCTGAAGGTTCACGCCGTTGACGGACTTCGGCGACACAAACGCGACGCCGCCGGCGGGATTGCCGACCCGGAAGCCTAACGAGCGGAGGTGCTCGACCGTCACATTGATGTCGTCCACAGCGAGGGAGAGCAGGAACGTGCCTTCACCGCGCTCCTTCGCGAATGCCGCCACCGGGCCTTCCTCGGTCATGGGCTGGATAAACTCCAGATCGCTATCGGCGACGGGCACGAACGCGTTGCGGATGCCGAGGTCCGGGCGGTCTCCGCCGCGGTCAGGGTCGGCCCGGAACCCAAAGTTGCGTTCATACGTGGCGAGGCCCTCGGCAAGGTCCTTCACGACGATGCCGACATGGTCGATCTTGCGAACGTTCACTGAGCTGGCTCGTCGATCGGGACAGCGTTGTACTGGATGAGCGCCACGGGGACGCCGCCGGTTCCCGATTTCACACCGGCGATGAGGGCGCCGGGTTGCACCGCCTTGTGGGGGTCTCCCACGGGGAAGCCGGCCGCGCGGATTGTCTCGATCGCTTTGTGGATGTCGTCGACGGCCAGGACGAAGCCACCAAGGCGCGCCTTCACTTCGTCATAGGGCTGCACTTCGCCCGGGCCGGCGAACTCAAGGATGACTTCCTTCAACTTGGCGAACTCAAGGTGGGCGCGGGTTCCCGGACGGGACATGGTGCGCTTGATTTCGATGCCAAAGTTCTCGGCAAACAGTCTGGCCGTCGCGGCACTGTCGTTGCTGGAGATGACGATGTGGTCGATGTGTGTGGCGCCTGCGCTCATGAGTGGTGGCCCTCCGCGAGTGGTGTGGCGAATTCAACCAGCACACCGTGGCTGGCCTTTGGGTGGAGAAAGCAGATCATCCCTGCGAGGCCGAGGCGTGGGGCTTCGTCGATCAGTGGCAAGCCCTTCTCTCGGGCGCCATCGAGTTCGGCGGCCACGTCATCGGACTCGAAGCAGATGTGGTGCATGCCTTCGCCCCGCGTGGCCAGGAATCGCGCCACTCCGGTGTCGTCACGCGTGGGCTCGAGGAGTTCGATTTCTGAGCCACCAATCTGGAGGAGCACGCCGCGCACGCCCTGGTCCTCGATGACACGGTCGGCGGTTACGGCAAGGCCGAGCGCATCGCGGTAGAACTTCATCGCCTCGTCGGCGCTCTGGACCACCAGGCCCACGTGGTGGATCTTGGAAAGCATCAAGTACCCCTTCGGTTATGTTGCGTTGACTTCTTCGGGCACAGACACGGGGCCGGTGGAGCGAACGCCCGCCATGCCGGCGAGCTTTGCCGCAATCGCGTGCCAGTGTTCACGATCGTGGTCCGTGAGCGAGCGGATCATCCGGCGCTGCACGGAACCTTCCTCGGCCAGGTCGTCGTCAGCGATCTCCTCGATTTCGTCCATGAGACGGTGCCGTCCGCCGCGAAGCTGTTCGAGGACGCTGGAGAAGTTCAGGTCGCGCTTGCGCTCGACGTGATCGCGATTCCATGTGTCCAGGCTCGCATTCTCAAAATCCAGCAGCAGAGGACGCTTCCCTTCGCGTAGCTCGCGCAGGGCACTGACCACCTCTGCCTCCCAGCTCGCCACATGCCCGACGATGTCCTTCAGCGACCAATCGCCGATGAAAGGCCGGTCGATGTCCCGGATGCGGCACGTCTCGACGTTGCGGACGAGCTGATTGCGCTCGAGTTCGAGTTCACCGAGGAGCCGCCTGCGTTCATCGGCGAGTGTCCGGGTGTTGTCGTCCGACATGGCTAGATCACCACTGCCGGCCGGTATTCGCCCCACACGCGCCGGAGCGTGTGGCTGATTTCGCCGAGGGTCATTCGGTTCTCGACGCACTCGATGATGATGGGGAGCAAGTTGTCCGTTCCCTGGGCAGCGTTGTGGAGGCGCGTCGTGAGCGCTTCCACCGCCGCGACGTTGCGCGATGCGCGGAGTGCGCGCAGCTTCTCTGCCTGGCGCTGACCGATGGACGGGTCCACACGCAGGATGCTGGGTGCGTCCTCTTCCGTGACCGTGAACTCGTTGACGCCGACGATGATCCGCGACTTCTCTTCGATCTGAAGCTGGAAGCGGTACGCGGCATCCTGGATTTCGCGCTGCTGGAAGCCCTTCTCGACCGCTGCGAGCGCTCCGCCCATCTTATCGATGGTCTGGATGTACTCTGTGGCCTCGGCTTCGAGACGGTTCGTGAGGTCTTCGATGAAATAGGAGCCGCCGAGCGGGTCAATGACATCGCCGACGCCGTTTTCGTAGCCGAGTACCTGCTGGGTGCGGAGGGCGATGCCGACCGCCTTCTCGGTGGGAAGACCAAGCGCTTCGTCCATCGAGTTGGTGTGAAGGGACTGGGTGCCGCCCAGGACGGCCGCGAGTGCCTGCACCGTGGTGCGAACGATGTTGTTCTCCGGCTGCTGCGCGGTCAGGGTCGCTCCGCCGGTCTGTGTGTGGAAGCGCAGCATCTGAGAGCGCGGCGACTTTGCGTTGAAACGCTCCTTCATGATCTTTGCCCACATGCGGCGGGCAGCCCGGAACTTCGCGATCTCCTCGAGGAAGTTGTTGTGGCAGGCGAAGAAGAAGCTGAGCCGGCCGGCGAAATCGTCGATGTCGAGCCCTGCCGCAAGCGCCGCTTCAACGTACTGAATACCGTCGGCGAGCGTGAAGCCAATCTCCTGTGCGGCCGTGCTCCCGGCTTCGCGCATGTGGTAGCCGGAGATGGAGATTGTGTTCCACTCGGGGATGTCCTCCTTGCAGAAGGAGAAGACGTCGGTGATGAGCCGCATGCTCGGCTTCGGTGGGAAGATGTAGGTGCCGCGGGTGATGTATTCCTTGAGGATGTCGTTCTGTACGGTGCCGCCGAGCTTCTTGAGGTCCGCCCCCTGCTTCTTGCCCACCGCTGCGTAGAGCGCGAGGAGGATGGACGCGGTGGCGTTGATCGTCATCGAGGTCGTGACCTTTTCGAGCGGGATCTCGTTAAACAGGGTCTCCATGTCGTCGATGGAATCGATCGCGACGCCGACCTTGCCCACTTCTCCGGCGGCCATCGGGTCGTCGGAGTCGTAGCCCATCTGGGTGGGGAGGTCGAAGGCGACGGAGAGGCCGGTCTGTCCCTGTGCGAGAAGGTAGCGATACCGCTGGTTGGACTCCTCTGCGGTGCCGAATCCGGCGTACTGACGCATGGTCCAGAGACGGCCCCGGTACATGGTCGGTTGAATGCCGCGCGTAAACGGGTACTCCCCGGGAAAGCCCAGCGTTTCGTTGGGGTCGAACCCGTTCAGGTCGTCCTGGGTATAGATGGGTTCGAGGGGCATCTTGCCCGTGGTCTCGAAGACCCTGGAGCGCTCAGGTGCGCGCTCAAGGCTCTTTGCATACGGGCCTTGCAGCCATTCGCGTTTCGATCCGCTGGGCATAAAACAGGGACTCCCGGGCCGGGCGGCAGCGCGCGCACTGCACCCGCGAATATGGCCCGAGTATAGCCCCATGTGGCGCGGGTGCGCCAAAAGGCCGGATGCTACGGGTCCCGTGTGTCCCGCGCACGTTCGATGAGTCGTTTGAGCCGTTCAGCCTCGAAGTCGATCGGCTCGCGGACCACGCTCAGGCGCCGCCGCCGTTCATGCAGCTCGTCGTCGTAGGTGCGGACACGCCGTTGCTGTGCCATGGAAAGATCTTCGACTCACGGGCCCGAGAGCCACATCCGCAGCGCTCTGAGATTCACGCGGCCAAACCCCGTATGCCACCGGGCGGCGACACTGCTTTCACCGATTTGGACCGTTTCTAATGACATTCTTATGTCGGCTGACGGCCGAATGAGGTACGCACCCCTTAAGGGAAGTCCCTCATTAGCCCTACAATGTCGGCCTGAGGGGTATCCGCTTGGCCCATTGGCGCGAACGCTACGAGCTGTTGCAGCTCGAGTATGAAAGTCTGCTCCGGCGAGTTTCGCAGCTTGAAGCCGAGGCCACCGTGCGTCCACCCCTCGCGCGCTTCGCGCCACAGCACGGAGGTCTGCAGCCGCAGTTTCCCCGGGAACACCAGACCGTCGCCGAAAGCGTGGCCGGGCCTCTCCTGCGGCTTCGCGATGAGTACCTTGCCGCCGCTGCCAGCATCGATTCGGTCATCAACGGTCTCGAAGGGCTCGCCGCAGGCGCCTTTCGCGAAACGCGAACGGATGCGCCGGTCCACCCCGGTGTCCGCACACGGCGTTCCCCGGTCGGCGACGACCTGGGAACAGAACCCCGCCCGCGCAGGCCTCGTCGCATCCAGGTCGACGCAAAGGGCGGAGACTTTGGCGAGGTGCTGGACTTCCAGGAGCGCCTTGCCGCCATCCCCGGCGTCGAAAGCGTCTCCGTGAACGCGCTCGACGCGGAACGCGCCACACTCACCGTCGAACTGAAGATGGATGGCGAACCCGCAACGCAGCCTTAGCGCACTGCCCGGAAGAACTCGCGAACATCGCCCAGGAGCGCATCGGGCTGTTCCAGCGCCGCGAAGTGGCCGCCCCGTTCGAACTCAGTCCAGCGTTGGATGTTGAAACGGACCTCTGCCCATGAACGGCGGGCGCGGTAGATCTCCTTCGGAAAGTCGGCATAGGCCGTAGGCACTTCCACCCGCTCGAACCTGAGACCGGCATCGCGGCGCGATTCGTAGTAGAAATTTGCGGCCGTCGCGATGCTGTTGGGCGCCCAGTAGAACATGAGGTTCGTGAGCAGCTGGTCTTTCGTGTAGACCGACTCCAGATCGCCGCCGCAATCGCTCCACGTGCGAAACTTCTCCGCGAACCAGGCGGCCAGGCCGGAGGGCGAATCGGCCTGGGCGATGGCGAGTGACGTGGGTTTTGTCCCCTGGACGTTGCTGTAGCCGGTTTCCCCCGCCTGGAACGCGTCGCGGATCTGCTTGAGCGCCTGATCCTCGGGGCTGTCTGCGCCCGGCGGAGGACCCGCGACCATCATATTGAGATGGCTTCCGGCGATAGATTCCGGATAGGTGGCGGCCATTTTGGCAGTGACGATGGCGCCCCAGTCTCCACCCTGAGTTCCGTAGCGCGTGTAGCCCAACTCGGACGTCATCAGCGTGTGAAACGCCGCAGCCGCGCGCGACGGTCCCCAGCCCCGCTCGGTGGGCTTCCCGCCGAACCCGTAGCCGGGAAGCGCCGGGATCACGACATCGAACGAGTCGGCAGCCTCACCACCATGGGCGGCCGGGTCGGTGAGCGGCGCGATGAGGTGGAGGAATTCGAAGATGGAGCCGGGCCACCCGTGCACCAGCACGAGCGGAAACGGACTCGGGCCCTTCCCACGGACGTGGAAGTAATGGATGTCCAGTCCGTCGATCGTCGAAAGGAATTGTGGGTGCGCGTTGAGAGCTGCCTCGTGGCTGCGCCAATTGTAGGTGGTGCGCCAGTATTCACAGAGCTCGCGGACGTAAGCCGGGTCTGCGCCATAGTCCCAACCGACTCCGGGGAGCGTCACCGGCCAGCGGGTGCGTTCGAGGCGTATGCGCAGGTCGGCGAGAACATCGCCCGGGACTTCGATGCGAAATGGTCGTGGAGGCATGGGCGGATAATACGCCCGGCGAACAGGTCAGCGGGAGAGGTTCGAATTGTCGGACCAGTCGGGGTTCGGGCGCAGCCGACGAAAGGCGGTTATTCCGAGCCGTACGCCACTCACGACGCCCGAGGCGATGAGCGTAGCAACCGCGAGGCGAATCAACTCATCCATCATGGCGTCGACTATAGCATAAACTTGACTGACTTAGTCAACATCATGCTTCCTTGACCGAGACGCAAGAGGCTCCATACCATGAAAGTTCCGGTCGCCGAGGTAGCTCAGCCGGTAGAGCACTGCACTGAAAATGCAGGTGTCCCCAGTTCGAGTCTGGGCCTCGGCACCACTTTTCCCACCACTGTTCGTCCACGCTCTCTCCCTTAGCTGCTGACCGGGTGGCTACCTCCATGGCCGTTATGGCGCTTCCGGTTCCACGCCGACCGGGACGGTGACCCCGTCGGTACGGCGGGCGGCGACGAGCGACGCGACGACCGCGGTGGCCAGAATCGTCGCGATCACGGCGAGACTTGCGAGGGCGGGGACTTTGTAGAAGTCGATGACAAGCATCTTCGTGCCCACGAAGACAAGAACGGCCGCGAGTGCCGGTTTGAGATAGGCGAGGCCGCTCAGATAGCCGCTCAGCACGAAGTAGAGCGAGCGCAGGCCGAGGATCGCAAAGATGTTCGATGTGAACACGATGAAGGGGTCGTCCGTGATGGCGTAGATGGCCGGTACTGAGTCGACCGCGAACACGAGGTCGGTGCTTTCGATGAGGAGGAGCACAAGGAGCAGTGGGGTGGCATATAGCAGGCCGTTCCGGCGTACCAAGAAGCTCTGGCCCTCGTACGTCTCGGTCGTCCGCATCAGGCGGCGTGCCACCCGCACGACGCGGTTGTGTTCCAGGTCGGGTGCGTGCTCCTGGTCTCTCAGGAACTTAAGTCCCGTGAAGATGAGGAACGCGCCGAAGATGTAGATGACGAAGTGGAGGGAACTGAGCAGAAACCCGGCGACCGCGATCAAGAGCGCACGCATGACGAGAGCGCCCACAATGCCCCAAAACAGCACCCTGTGCTGATAGGCGGCGGGCACAGCAAATGCCGAGAAAATCAGGAGGATGACGAACACGTTGTCCACGCTGAGGGTCTTCTCGACGAGGTACCCGGTGGTCCACTCCAGGCCTGCCTGCGAGCCCTGGAAGACGTAGACGCCAGCGTTGAACGCGAGCGCGAGCCCCACCCACACTCCGCTCCAAACGAGGGCCTCCCTGCGGGAAACAGCGTGGGCGTGTTTGTGGAAGACACCGAGATCGAGAATGAGCATGGCGGCGATGAAGGCGACGAACAGCACCCAGGGCAGAACCTGAAGGATCACGGGGCAAACTCCGAAGATGAGGGACGAGGCGCGGCGAGGTCCATGCAAAGGAGCGCGGGCCAGCGGCGCCGTGAAAGCCGGGATGGTGGAACTATGAGTTAGTCGAGGTCACGGTGTTCACGACGGCGCTCACGGTGCGGGTCCCGGTCGTCGTCCTGATCGGCCAGGCCGCTGAAAAGACGCTGGAGCCTGCCGCGAATGCCCTTGCGTTGCGGCTCGTTCCCGCCGGCACGCCGTTCATCGCGTTCGAAATCGAAGAGCTCAAAGATGTCTACCATGGCGAGTACCTCCTCTGCGTTCCTGGCGTCGAGCACGCCTGGCCGCATCCGAAATGGATGTGCCAGGGTCTCACCAGGCGAGAAACTCGCCCGCGGGGCCGACGCCGAAGCGTGTATTGACGGCCGCGCGACTGCACCGGGAGGGTGCGAAGGTTACTCCCCCTGAACTACGAACAAGGATACCGGAATCAGGTTACCTGTGTCGATTCGGCGAGCCGAAGGGTGACACGGAAAACAGCGCCGCACATGGTTCGGCCGGACGCCCGCTGCGATCCCGCCTGAGGCTCGCCGAGGTACGGGCACGGGTGCCGTCTCCTCACTGGCGTGAGGGACAAGCGGCTGCCAACGGTGAGCCATCGAGCGAAAGCCGGGAGCTTGCCGAGAACCGGCGACGCTCAACCGGTATTCTGGCGAACGGCTCCGAGTTCGAGCGCGACCGTCCCCGGAGCACCCAGCTCGCCATCGCGCAGACGGAATTCCCACGGTCCACGACCAAGGCTGGCACACAGAGCCTCGCTTTGACGCCGGGCATCGGCAAAGGGCACGCCTTCCACGAGGGCGAGCCGGCGCGGACCGCGGGCGAGCAACTCGCCCTGGCCGGAGACGGCCTTGAGCCACTGCTCGACCGTGGTGTTCAGGTCGGGAAGTTCGACTTCGGCGTGCACGCGAACACCATCGAAGGAGAGAAACTGGCGGGCAGCCGAGTGGGGGTGGGCCAGCCGGAACACCCAGAGCAGTTGTTCGAATGCCTCCAGCGACCCGAAACGGCCTGAGTCGCAGGGGAGGCGCATGCTCACGATCGGACCTTCCACCGCCAGGCGGTGGACACGGGAGGGTTCGATCTCCCGCAGGATGGGGGCGACACGCATCGGCTGGCCGCCGGGAAGTGGCGGGCTCACGCCCGCACCTCTTCCGGTTCCACCGGGGCATCGGCAATGAACTGGTAACCGATGCCGGGAAGGTTACGAATGACGCGGGGGTCGGCCGCGTCGTCGCCAATCTTGCTGCGTACGCGGGAAACCCAAACGCGCAGATACTGCAGATCGTCCCCGTATTCCGGACCCCAGACACGGGCGAGGATTTCGCGACCCAGCATGACCTTGCCGGCGTTCGCTGCCAGGAACTGGAGCAGCATCCACTCGGTGCGGGTGAGCGTGACGGGTTCGCCGTCCCGGAGGACGACGCGGTTGGTGAGGTCTACCGAGAGGGCGCCTGCGGTGACCACGTCCATGCCCGGGCGCGCCCCATCAACGCGCCGGAGCACAGCGCGGATGCGGGCACCAAGTTCTTCGGCTCCGAACGGCTTGACGACATAGTCGTCCGCGCCCATTTCGAGGCCGCGCACGCGGTCGACTTCGCGGTCGCGGGCGCTCACGAAGATGACGGGCGTGGACCAGCGCTGGCGGATTTCTCGGAGCAATTCATAGCCGCTGATCCCCGGCATCGTCACATCGAGGAGGACAACATCCGGGCGGATCTGCTCGATGCGATCCATGACCTCGTCCGGTGAATTCGCGGTGGCGACGCGGAACCCTTGCTCCGCCAGTTCGAGCTTGATCAGGCGGGTGACGCTCATCTCGTCGTCGACTGTGAAAACCAACGGTTCTGTCGTCATTGCGACCCTCCTTGATGGACGGGGAACGTTTCCCGCTCGTTGAGCATGGGAAGTGCCAGCCAGAGATGAAGCTGGCCCGCTTCGAGCGCGCCGCCAACACTTCCGCCCTGTCGCTCGATGAGACGCCGGGCAACCAGTGGGCCGACCTGGGTCGTCTCATTGAGAGTGACTGACTCGGGGTGCAGAAAAGGAGCAAAGGCGCCAGCGGTCCCCATGTGCGAAGCAGCGCCGCTCACTGTGAATTCAAGGCGATAGCCGGGGAGTTCAGACCGGCCATCGACCTGGACTGAGGTTCCGGGCTCCACACAGGCGGCCAGCGAACGGAACATACCGCGCAGAGCCCGCCCGAACTGATCGGCATGGCCGATCACGATGATGCCCGATTCGAGTTCGGGCACGACGCGGACGCCGTAGTCCTTCCCTGAGCGCAAGGCCTCCATCGTTACAATCGGCCCGACCAGCATCGGTTCTACGGCGGGCTTTTCATCCGTTCCCTTGGCGAGCTCCAGAATGTCCTCCAGAAGCCGTGATAGGCGGAAGGCGTTGCGGTAGAGGTCATCGTAGACAGCTGCCCGGGCCTCCACATCGAGTTGATCGCCGCGCTGGCGGAGCACGCTGGCAAGCCCGGTGACCACAGTGGCCGGGGTTCGCACTTCGTGCGAGAGCCACTGCAGGAAGAGATCCCTGCCAAGTGCCGGCTGTTCCGATTCCACCGCGCCTCCCTGCCTTGCCCCCGCATTCCGTTCATGCTCGCAGGCTCCAGCGCCCATGCGGGTTACGGGCTCCGGGAAGACCATTGCAGATCCATTACAACACGGCGGGAAGCGTGACCGTGAATTCGCAACCTTCGCCCGGCACGGATTGGAGGAGTATGTCGCCGCCCATGCGCCGGACGATTTCGCGGCTAATGTAGAGGCCCGCTCCCGTGCCCCTGGACCTGGCCGTCGCCTCACCAGAGCCGCGGAAGAACCGCCGAAACATGCGGGGCCGGTCTTCAGGTGCGATGCCCGGGCCGTCGTCCTTCACCATTACCTGTACCTGGTGACCGACCCGGCGGACGTTGACCTGGACTGTTGGGGCATCGCCACCGTATTTGGCTGCGTTATCCAGCAAGTTGGCCACCACCTGGCGGATGCGGCCGTCATCGGTGCGGCAAATGACAGGCTCGCCGGAATGGCAACGGATGTAGTTGGCAGCCGGGTGGATGCGAGCGGCACGATCGATCTCTTCGTCGATGACGGAGGCAAGATCGAGATTCTCGACCTTCAGTGTGAATCGACCGGTATCGAGCCGCGTCAGGTCGAGAACGACTTCGATGATCGTCTGCATCCTCGCGGAATCGGCAGCGATCGCGTGCACGGCTTCGCGGGCGTTCTCTTCGGCGCCGAGGTCATCGAGGTGGCGCTCAAGGTAGCTTGCAAAGCCGAGCACCGTGGCAAGAGGCGACCGCAACTCATGCGAAACGAAGGCGACGAAGTCCTCCTGGGCCTGTTCGCGCGCGCGTATCTCGGTCACATCCTTGAACAGCACCACCGTGCCGCGGCCGATGGTCGTCTCGATCGGGGAAGCCGCCACGATGACCGGGAACGAGCTTTCGTCTGAACGAAAGAAGTGGTCTGACCCGTCGAACGACTGCCGTCTCCGCGCAGCGGAGAGAATCGGGCACTGTTCGGCGGTGAGGACTTCGCCATCGGGAGTGTGGTGATGAAAGAGTCCATGTTCCGTACGGCCGGCATAGGCGCCGGGCGAAATGCCAAGGAGGCGTTCGCCGGCGGGGTTCATGTAGAGCAACGTGCCTCGCCAATCACACTCGTACACTCCATCGGCCATGGCGCCGACGAGGAGATGAAAGCGTTCGCGTTCTGCCGCCAGGCGGCTTCGCAGGCGCTGGCCCCGCCAGGCGAGCAACGCGATCATCGCCATTGAGACGGCGCCGAGGCCAGCGCCCAGCGCGATCGCCAGTGTCTGGAGGCGACGGGCGTCCTGCGACTCATTCCGCAACTCCGCGACGCGCCCGCGAAGGTAATCACTGGTCTCGTTAGCTCGTTGCTCGACATCCTCACGGAGGCTCGCGGCCTCGGTCTCCGCGAGGGCGGTCGTCGGCGCGCTCGAAGCGGCGAGTGCCTGGACGGCCACGAGCCACCGGCCAATCCCGGCATCGAGTTCGCGGATGCGGTCTTCGACGCCGGCGGCCCTGGAATGGGCAACCATCTCGGCGCGCTGCGAATGGAGACGGACAATGGTGCCGTCAAGGTCAGCGCGGAACGTGGCGTTTCGTGTGAGAGCGTAGCTGCGCGCCAGCGCCGCAGTTTGCTGCACGCTCAACTGCACCTCGATCAGGCTGAAGAGCTCAGGCTCAACGTCTTCCGTGATTTCGTTCCTGATCCTGTCGGCCTGGCGAGAAGTCACGATCGGGGCACCGACCAGCAGGACCATCGCCGCGACAAGGGCAATGGTGACGAGCACGGCGGTCCACTCGAAGCGTTTCGAACCCATGCGACGGGGTTCTGACATACCGCCCTCCCCGGTGCGATAGGCGCGCCGCTCACTCGTGAGGCGCGTCGCGATTCAGAATCCCTGCCCCGATCTCAGCGTCATTGTACACGCCCGTCGAAAAAATTCGGGCGCCTGCGGGCTGCTACGGCGTGGCCGTTGGTGTCACCAGCTCGAGGATGCGCTCGGCCATCTGGCGGCGGACCTCGGGTGAACGCTCCGGAAGATGCACGTGGATGATGGTCAGAGCGTCGCCCGATTCGACGATGAGCCGTTCGCCGGTCCACGACGGCCCGGGACCGCCCGGGGCGCCTCGTTTGAGCATGGTGGCCATCGCGCGGCCAGCAAGTCCGCGCGCGGGCACGACGGCCACAGCGACCGAGTGCCCTTCCGCGTCGTCGAACGCCTGTACTCTCGCGCCGAGCGCCTGGAAGGGTGCGACTGTCGCCGCGGTGGCGCCAGTGGCGAGACGCAATTGGTGACCGACGATCTCCGACACCTGGGGCAACGAGATGATTCCGGGAGTGGTGATGGCCGGTTCGACCGTCGAGAGGCCGGCTTCGTGAGCGTGGTCGTCGGCGACAGCGGCCGGACGGGAGACCACCTCGAGACTGCCGACATGCCACAACCGCGGACTTCGCCGGATTCGCACGATCATGCCGCGTGCGACGCCCGTGCCCGGCGGCGGGAACCACGCGTTGGTCTCGGCGGACTTCCCATCGACAATAGCCGCCCGGCCAAGGTGGAGCTTGGCCACCTCGCCCTCCATTTCAACCCAACGGCCAAGATCCGCGAGGCCTCGCCAAAGCCAGATGAGCCCAGCGATGAGACGGATGATCAGGTAGATACCCGCTCCCGTGATGAACAGGATGATGCCCCCGACGAGCGCGCGAAGCCCGGTTTCGTTGCCCGTTGAGGCGTTGTCGAAGATCACGTCAGGCAATTCGAAGGCGATATCAGCCACGATCGGCAGGGCAACGAAGGCGATGCCGCCGAACAACGCGGTGCGCCAGAGCCCGCCGAGCAGCACCTTCCCCGGTGATTGCCCGAAGCCGAACCGCACGGGGTAGTCGACGCGGACTTCCCGCCAGTCACCGCCGTACCGGCTCCACGCCGTCTCCGGGTCATCGGCGGAAAGTGGGAGGGCGCGGGCTGTTTCGTGCGCTGCGCCGACGGCCGTGGCATAGGCGAGGTAACGCTCCCACACCGAGACCGAGCCGGGCGGCAAGTCATCAAACGCTCCCGAATCTCGAAAATAGCGACGAACGCCGAGCCAGCGGGCGCAGATTTCGCGGCCGGCCGGTGTGTCGCGAAGGTCGCGCAACGCCCCCAGCGCGACCATCCCACCGATCCACGCGACTGCCGCGGCGCCAAGCCAATCCCAGCGGCCCCATTCGTCGTCGCCGCTGCCGGAGCCTTCGCCAAGACGGGCCACACTGAACGCGAGCGCGATCAGGCCGAGAGCAATCGCCATGAGGGCGCCGAGGACGGTGAAATCGGATGCTGCCCAGCGGCTGCGAGCGAGCCCCCGCGAGCGCGCCTCCTTCACCACCGACTTCTCGAAGCGCTTCCAGAATCCTTCGGCCTCGGAGGCACTGCCGAGGTCGAGCGCTTCCACAGGGGCGGAACCGCCGGTGGCCCGGCGGCGGACGAGGTCCAGCACCTGTTTTTCGTACGGCGTTTCGGCGCCTGGCACCCCGGGACGGTTTTCGCGAAGACGAACCACGTGCGTGTCCCGCCCGATGTAGTCGATCTCCAGGGTGCCGCGGGCGGCGAGATCGACGAGCGTGGCGGCGATGGCCGTGTGCGTGAGCTTCCAGCGGTGCACGAGGAGGTTCACGACGGCGGGCGGTTCATCGCCAAGTTCGTTCGTGGCCGGCCCCTCCGGGGGCAGCTTCGGCATGCTGGCAAACCAGCGCACGGCAAACGTCAGCGCGAAGACGACGACGGCGATGATCCCGGCCACGAGCAGGACGGCAGATAGCCCTTCGAACCCATCGAAGTGTTCGCCGCCGGAGATGAGAACCAGCATGAGAGGGGAGTCTACATCGCCCCGCAACACGGGCGGAATCACTCCCGGTGGAGCGACTCGAGGGCAGCCGCGAGGGCACCTTCGGGCGGGAGCCAGGTGAGCCGCCGATCTGTCCGGCGAAACCACTGTTCCTGGCGGCGGGCGAGACGCCGGGTGGCGCGCGCGGTCTCCTCCATCGCCTCGGCGCGGGTGAGTTCACCCCCGAGAAGGGCGGCGACCTGGCTGTAGCCGATCGAGCTCATGGAGGGCGCATTCCGGCGAAGTCCCGCGGCGAGGAGGCTCTCGACTTCCTCCACGAACCCGCCGGCGAATATCGCCTCCACGCGCGCGCGGATGCGCCGATCGAGCTCGTCGCGGTCCACGTCAATCGCAAGGATGGTGGCATCAAAGCCCGGGTCACCCCTGCTTTGCCAGGCGGAAAATGGGCGGCCGGTGACCTCGTACACCTCCAGCGCTCGGACAACGCGGCGAACGTTGCGGGCATCGATGACCCCGGCGGAGGCAGGATCAACCTTGCGAAGTCTGGCGTGAAGCGCGTCGTAGCCGTGTTCGGCGGCGAAGCGGGTGAACGTCGCGCGAAGCTCCTCATCCGGGGGGACTTCAGGAACCTGCCAGGCTTCGAGCAACGCCCACGCATACTGGCCCGTGCCACCTACGAGCAGCGGCAGCGAGCCACGGGCCCACACGGCGGACAGGGCCTTCCGGGCATGGGCGGTATAGACCGCCAGGCTGAAGGGATCCTCCGGACGCGCGATATCGAAGAGATGATGGGGAACACGACCGCGTTCTTCCGTGGATGGCTTGGCCGTGCCGATATCCATTCCGATGTAAACCTGGCGGCTGTCAGAGTTGACGATTTGGCCACCGAGCCTACCGGCTAATTCGAGGGCGAGGGCGCTCTTGCCCGACGCCGTGGTACCGACGATGGCGACGAGCCGGGGGCGCATCTTATCTGGCAGTGGCGGCGAGGATTGCTGCGAACTGGTCCGCCTTCAAGGAGGCGCCGCCGACGAGCGCACCATCGATATCGGGCTGCGAAAGCAGGCTTGCGGCGTTCTCCGGGTTCACGCTGCCTCCATACTGGATGCGGATCTCCTCGGCTGCGGCGGGCGCCAGTGTGCGCAGCACCGCGCGGATGAAGGCACAGGCAGCCTGCGCGACGTCCGGCGTGGCGGTCTCGCCCGTGCCGATAGCCCAGACGGGCTCATAGGCGATCGTCACGCGTGGCGTGATCGCGAGTCCTTCAATGGCTCCCCGGAGCTGGCGAGCGAGGACGGCCTCGGTCGACCCCGCGCGGCGCTCCTCAAGCAGCTCGCCGACGCACACAATCGGGTCGAGACGCGAAGCAAGCAGGGCACCCAGCTTGCGCCTCACCCAGTCGTCCGTTTCGCCGAAGAACTGGCGGCGTTCGGAATGGCCAATGATGACGTAGCTGCAGTAGTCCTCGAGCATCGCCACACTGACTTCGCCGGTGTAAGCGCCTTTGGGTTCCCAGTACACATCCTGTGCGCCCACACCAACCTGGGAGCCATCCGCGGCGGCTCTCACCGCAGCCAGGTGGGGAAAGGGAACGCAGACGGCGATATCACAGGGGGCGCCCCATGCTGAAGCGACGACCTCACGGGTGAGCGTCGCAGCTTCAGCCTCCGTCGTGTTCATCTTCCAGTTGCCGGCGATGAAGGGCTTGCGCATGGTTCAGGCTCCGTACTTCTGGAGGCGCATGGCGTGGGCCATCGCCAGCGGAGTGACATCGACGGCAGGGAAGATGCCGAGGCTTCCGCGGACGCACTCCTGTTCAGCGAAGCTCTTCGCGTGGCCTTCGCGGCAGTAGCGCGAGTGCAGCAGGAAGGGGACGGGGTGCCACGAGTGCGCCGCCATGAGGGCAGGCGTGGAGTGGTCGCCGGCGACCATCAGGACGTCTGCGCCGAGTTCGAGGAGCGCGGGCACGTGCCCGTCGAACTCCTTCAGTGCGAGGATCTTGCGCTCGAAATCGCCATCCTCCCCCGCGGCGTCGGTCTTCTTGTAGTGGACGAAGAAGTAATCGAAGTCGTCCCAGCGCTCCTTCATGACCCTGATCTGGTCGTCGAGGCCACCCGGGCAGGCCAGCGGCGTCATGCCTGCGAGCCTGGCCAGGCCCCGATACATCGGGTAGACAGCGAGAGCCGCGGCCCTGACTCCCCAGGTCTCGGGAAACTGCGGCAGCGTCGGGTACTTTGCAAATCCACGGAGCATCAGGCCGTTTACTTTTGGCTCACCCGCGAGCATGGCGTGAGCCTGGCGAACGAACTCGTTGACGGCGTCTGCCGTCGCCTGCGATGCGGCGTCGGTCGCGACCGCGGGGAGCGGGGGAACACCCGTGCGCTGCGGATCAGTTCCTGAGACGCGGTCTTCGAGGCCGGCGGCGCGCAGGACGAGCACGAAGCGGTGTTCGCGGACGGGCTCCACCAGCACTTCGACTCCGGGGATCCGAATCGTCCTGAGGCGCTCGACGACAGCGGTCGATTCTTCGGTGGATACGCGCCCCGCCCGCCGATCGCTAATGGTGCCGTCGGCGGCGAGGGTGCAGAAGTTGCCTCGCGCCGCTACGTCGTTGGGGCCGAGGTCGAAATCGATACCCACCGCCTCGAGGACGCCCCGGCCGATATCGAAGCGGTACGGGTCATAGCCGAACAAAGCGAGGTGGCCCGGCCCGCTCCCGGGCGTGATGCCGGCGCCAACGGGCACCGTGAGCCCGACTTCCGAATGCTGCGCCAGCCGGTCAAGGTTTTGGATCTGGGCAGCCTCCATTTCACTGCGAAGCGTTTCCGGCTTGGCAAGACCGCCCAGCCCATCCAGCACGCAGAGGATGATCTTGGTGGTGTTGGGCTGGGAGAGGCGCTTAGCGAGTTCGAGATCCACGGGGTTTCATCCTACGTTGGGCTGACTTTGCTGTTGAGACTGCCGCCGGGCCCGCAGGGGGAAACCGCTCCACGAGCTTCGACGGATTCTTGATACTGACCTGGAGGCGAGTGGCGCGAACGCGAATGAGGCGCGGCACGACCCACACTCTCATGGGCGCGCGCAATGAGATTTCCGCGACTTCGCCCCAACTGCTGATGAGCGCAGCATCGCCCCGGAAGTTCGTGCGAACGCCCAGGCCGCCGAGAAACGACCGCTTCACCAGGCGCACGCCCTCGATGTCGGAGTTCGCAACGACGGTATCGACAAACCCGGCGAAGCGGATTCGCGTGCGCGTCTCGGCGACGGCCACGAAGGAAGTCGGAGCGCGGAGGGTAGTCGCGAACGCCCAGAGGAAGGCGAGCCCTCCGCCGAATGCCGGGAACAGCAACCAGAACCCCCGCCCTTCCGTGAACCCCTTGAGCAGAAGCACGGAACCAATGCCCGTGACCAGCGCGATGAGGGAAAGCAGCACCTGGAATCTGCGGATGCCGCGGAAGGCGAAGAGCATGTTCATGCGTCTTGCAGCGCAGCGACGCCGGGCAAGACGCGACCTTCCAACATTTCGAGCGAGGCGCCGCCGCCGGTCGATACATGCGTGAAGCGGTCCGCCAGACCGCTTTCCGCGACGACGGCCGCGGTTTCGCCGCCACCGACGACGGTGACCGCATCGAGTTCGGCAAGGATCTTGGCGATGGCGAACGAACCCTTCGCGAAGGCGGGCATTTCGAACACGCCCATGGGGCCGTTCCAGATCACTCCCTTCGCCGCCCTCAGTGCGTCCCGATAGCGGGCGACAGTCTGGGGGCCGATATCAAGGATCATGTTCCCGGGAGGAACCTGGGAGACAGACACGGTTGTTGCGTTGGCATCCGCGGCAAAACGGTCGCCGCAGACAGCGTCGACAGGCAGGTGGACGGCAACGTTCTCCGAGGCGGCCCTGCCCATGATGCTGCGGGCGATCTCGACCTGTTCTTCCTCGACGAGCGAAGCGCCGACGTCCAGGCCCTGTGCCTTGAGGAAGGTGTTGGCCATTCCGCCGCCGAGCAAGAGCATGTCCAGCTTCGGAAGCAGGTGCTCGATGGCCGCGATCTTCGTGCTCACCTTCGCGCCTCCGACGATGGCCGCGAAGGGCTTCGGCGGAGCGGCAACGAGCGCGGAGAGGTAGCGCACTTCCCTGGCCATGAGGAAGCCGGCCACCGCCGGAAGGTAGTTCGTGACGCCTTCCGTGGAGGCATGTGCCCGGTGGGCGGCGCCGAAGGCATCGTTCACAAAGACCTCTGCCAGGGACGCCAGCTGGCGCGCGAAGGCAGGGTCGTTCTTCTCTTCCTCCGGGTGGAAGCGGAGATTCTCGAGGAGCACGACGCCACCAGGCGAGAGGGCGTCGACTGCGGCCCGGGCGACATCTCCGATGCAGTCCTCGGCGAAGAACACCTCTCGATCGAGGAGATTGGCCATACGCCCGGCCACGGGCGCCAGCGACAGTGCCGGGTCGACCCCTTTGGGCCGCCCCAGGTGCGAACAGACAACGACACGGCATTTGCGATCGATGAGGTAGCGCAAAGTCGGAAGCGATTCGCGGATGCGGGTGTCGTCGCCGATGCCGCCATCTTCGAGCGGGACGTTGAGGTCCGCGCGGACAAGCACCATGTGCCCGGCGACATGGATGTCTTCGAGGGTCTTCTTGCCGATGTCCGCACCCATCAGGCGTTCGCCGCCGGTGCCCCGATGCCGCGCTTTTCGACCTTCGCGAGCTTGTCGCGGCGCCGGCGGTGGTTGCCCTCCTCCGGCGATCCGGAAAGGAAGGCAGTGAGGATGTCGTCTGCGATGGCCCGGCCGATTTCCCAGGCGCCAAGCGCGAGGACGTTGGCATCCGTGTGTTGGCGGGCGCGGAGAGCACCCCAACTCGTGTGGCAGAGAGCGCAGCGCACTCCCGGAACCTTGTTCGCGACGATGCTCACGCCCACACCGTTGCTGCAGATGACGATGCCGAGGTCGTTGACTCCTTCGACGACAGAGCGCGCTACGGGTTCGGCGAAATCGGGGTAGTCGACGCTGTCGGCGCTATACGCGCCGAAGTCTTCAACCTGGTGACCGAGCGACCTGGCGGTCTCCACGAGATGTTGCTTGAGGTCGAATCCGGCGTGGTCCGCGCCGAAGGCGAGTTTCACGGTCGCACGCTCCTGAGGACTGGGATGGCGCTCAAGCCCAGTATACGAGCGACCGTCTGCCGATCTATCGCGCCTTCCCGCAGGATGCGAGGCGAATCACCGGAACAATCGATCACCGTGGAATCGATCGCGTGTTCGCAGGGCCCGCCGTCTATCCAGGCTGCGCCGATCTCGCCAAGTTGTGCGAGGGCCTCCGGACACGTCACCGGGCTGGGGCCGCCGTGGCGGTTCGCGCTGGAGGCAGCGACTGGCCCACCGAGGCGATCCAGCACGGCATGGAGAACGGGCGCGTTGGGGATGCGAATTCCGACCGTGCGGCCCCCGGCGAGAGCCGGGCTGTCCCAGCCGTCCGCGGCAGTGGTGATGACCGTCCATCCTCCCGGTCCAAGTTCGTGCAAGAGGCGCTCCGCCGGAGGTGTGAGTACGGCGTAGGTCTCGATGGCCGCCGCGCCGGGCGCGAAGAGGATCTGAAGCGGCGCTTCGCTCCCTTTTCCCTTGGCCGCATAGAGCGCGCGGACCGCGTCATCGCGGCGGATGTCGGCGCAGATGCCGTAGACGGTATCGGTCGGGAGGATGGCAAGCCCGCCTGACCGGAGCGCCTCCGCGACTGCGATGACGCGACTCTGATCCACTTCCGCCAAGAGACCTCACCTCAGCGCCCGGGCGCGAATTCGTTGACCAAAGTATACAGTTTTGTTAGCTTTCGGTATGGCAAGCTCGCAGCCCATGACAGACTCCTCCACTGCCTCCCCGGCCGCAACCGATCCCGCACGTGGCCACGAAACCATCGTCGTCCTCGATTTCGGCTCCCAGTTCAGCATGTTGATCGCGCGGCGGATCCGGGAACTCAACACGTACTGCGAATTCCTGCCGTTCGATGCGCCAGCGGAGCGCATTCAAGGCCTGGATGTGCGAGGCATCATCCTTTCGGGTGGCCCGAATTCGGTCTACGACGCGGGCGCGCCCCAGGCGCCGCAGTGGGTCTTCGACTCGGGACTCCCGGTGCTCGGCATCTGCTATGGCATGCAGCTTCTCGCGCACCAGCTCGGCGGGCGCGTGGCGCCCGGGGCCGAGCGCGAATATGGCCCGGCCACGGTGACCCGGACGAGCGACTCTCCCCTCCTGGCGGGCCTCCCGGATGATTTCGACGTCTGGATGAGCCATGGCGATCGCCTGGAAACGGTGCCGCCGGGGTTCGTGTCACAGGCGAGTTCCGGGAATTCGCCCCTCGCCGTGATGACGGACGTCGAACGCCGCTACTACGGTCTGCAGTTCCACCCGGAAGTGGTCCATACGCCCCACGGCGGCGAAATCCTCCGCAACTTCGTCCAGGGCATCTGCGGGTGCGAAGGGACGTGGACGCCGGGCAACTTCATCGAGGAGACCGTGGCGGCGATTCGCGCGCAGGTCGGCGACGCGGGCGTCATCTGCGGACTTTCGGGTGGTGTCGACAGCGCGGTGGCTGCAGCCCTGGTGCATCGCGCGATTGGCGACCAACTCACCTGCATCTTCGTGGACAATGGCCTCCTTCGCGCCGGCGAGGCCGAGGAGGTCGTTGAGACTTTCACCCGGAACATGCACATCAACCTCCGGCACGTTGAGGCGGGGGACGAGTTCCTTGCGCAACTCGCCGAGGTGACGAACCCCGAGACGAAGCGCATCCGGATTGGGAACACGTTCGTGCGCATCTTCGAAAGGGAGGCGCGAAGCATCGAGGACGCGCGCTTCCTCTGCCAGGGCACGCTCTACCCGGACGTAATCGAAAGCGCGTCGCATGGGGCAGGGTCGGTCAAAATCAAGACTCACCACAACGTCGGGGGTCTTCCGGCCGACATGAAGCTGGGGCTGGTCGAGCCACTGCGCTACCTGTTCAAGGACGAAGTGCGGCGCATCGGTGAAGCCCTCGGCCTGCCGGAGGAGATGGTCTGGCGGCAGCCTTTCCCGGGCCCCGGGCTCGCCATTCGGGTCATCGGCGAGGTGACGCCTGAACGCCTCGAAGTCTTGCGGCTGGCGGACCGCATCGTCACCGACGAGATTCGCCGGGCGGGTCTCTATCGCGACATCTGGCAGAGCTTCGCGGTGCTGACGGACACGCGCACGGTGGGCGTGATGGGCGACTTCCGCACGTACGGCTATGCGGTCGCGATCCGAGCAGTTGTCGCCGAGGACGCTATGACCGCGGATTGGGCGCGCATCCCCCACGAACTGCTCGGCAAGATGGCAAACCGCATCGTCAACGAAGTCCACGGGGTGAACCGTGTGGTGTACGACATCACGAGCAAGCCGCCGGGCACCATCGAGTGGGAGTAGGCCACGTCCTGGCATTGCAGATGAAACGGAGCAGGTAGAATGGGTGCACGAGTCTTGATGGTCGGCATGGGCGCACGAGAACACTCGATCGCCTGGAAGCTGCGTCAGAGCCCGCTGGTCGATGACATCTTCGTAGCGCCGGGGAATGCGGGCACGGCGGGCATCGCCAGCAACGTGCCCGTTCAGCCGAAAGACATCGACGGGCTCCTGAAGGCCGCAAAAGAACTCCGCATCGACTTTTACCTGGCGAGCATGGACGACCCTCAGCCCCTGGGGCTGGTCGACCGGCTCACCGAGGCGGGCGTCCTTTGCTACGGCCCGACTCAGGCGGCGTCGCAACTCGAAGCCAGCAAGGCATTTTCGAAGGCGTTCATGGTCGAACACGGCATTCGAACCGCGCCGGCCCGGACGTTCAGCGATTACCGCGCCGCTCGGACCTACGTCGAGTCGCTCCCGGATTCAGGGATCGTTGTGAAGGCTAGCGGGCTGGCCGCAGGCAAGGGAGTAATCGTTTGCAACGGTACTTCCGAGGCACTGGAGGCACTGGATATCGCCATGGTACGCCGCGACTTCGGGTCCGCCGGCGACACGGTCCTCGTCGAGCAGCGACTGTATGGTTGGGAAACCAGCGCGGAAGCGTTTTGCGACGGCAAGACAGCGGTGATGATGCCCTTCGCCTCTGACTACAAGCGTGCCGGAGATGGCGACATCGGCCTGAACACGGGGGGCATGGGCGCATACACGCCTGCTGCCGCTGTGACTCCCGCCATCGCGGCAGAGGTCCGCCGGGACGTGGTGGAGAGAGTGCTCTCCGGGATGGCCGCTGCGGGAACGCCGTTCTGCGGCACGCTCTATCCCGGGATGATGATCACCCAAACCGGGCCCCAGGTGATCGAGTTCAACGCCCGCTTTGGCGACCCGGAATGCGAAGTACGAATGCCGCTGCTCGAGACCGACCTGTTTGTAATCTGCAAAGCCGCGGCGGAAGGCAAGCTGCACACGGTTGACGTGAGGTGGTCCACGCAGTCAACGGTTGGCGTGGTTATGGCAAGTGGCGGTTATCCCGCCACCTACAAGCTCGGCTACCGGATTGAGGGTCTCGACGCTATCGACCCCGATGTCCAGGTGTTCCACGCCGGGACGAAGGACGATATCCGCGGCATCGTGACGAACGGGGGCCGCGTACTCATCGTGGTTGCGAAGGGCGACTCGGTGGCGGAGGCCAGGGCGCGAGCGTATGACAACGTGAAGCGCATCGGTTTCGTGGACGCACAATACCGCAGGGACATCGCCGCAGGGGTGTAGGTTCCTGAAACACGTCGCAAGGGCAGACGACAACCGGAGACATCTGCAATAATCGGCCCGCTCAGGGGGTGGGGCATGCCAGACGGGTTAACGGCAAACAGCGAAGCGACGCCGATCGACATGCTGCCGGGGGTCGTGCGGCGCACGCTGAACGAGGGCGCCCACACGACGCTGTGCGAGTTGAAGATGGCCGCCGGAAGCCACATCCCGGCGCACACGCACCCGCACGAACAGACTGGCTACCTTGCGCGAGGACGCTTTCGCTTCCGTCTCGGCAAGGTGTGGCGTGAGATGCATGCGGGCGACAGCTGGTGTGTCCCGGGCGGCGTGGAGCACGAAGTCGAAGTGCTCGAAGAATCGGTCGCGATCGACGTCTTCAGCCCCGTGCGCGAAGAATACCGCGACCCGAACTTCAAGCCGAAGGCTGGCTAACGAACCGGGGTGCTAACTTTGCGCATTTCCGCACAAACGGGGTAGTATCCCTCGCGGGGAGGGCTCTGCCTGTGTCACCTGCGCTCGCGTTCCTGGGTGTTTCGATTCTCGGTACATGGGGCCTCGCATCCATTGGTCTGATCGCGGGCGGGATCATCCTCATCGTTGCCCCTGGTGAACAGCAGACTGCTTCGGAGGCCTGGCTCGGGGGCTCGGTGCTCATCGGCGCGGGGCTGATTTCAGGCGGGCTCATGCAGATGGTGGTGATGCCGCTGCTGCCGATCCTGGATCCGCCGTTTCCCATCAAGGCCAGCAAGATCGTGCCCCAGTCCCGGTTGACCCGGTGGTCGCGCGCGGGTGCTCTGCGCGACTTCAAGGATGGCGAACCCAGGGAAGTGCGCGTGCTTAGCCGGCGCATCCTCATCGTGCGCGACGGCGAAACGGCGTATGCGATGAACGCTTCCTGCTCCCACGCCCGGTTGCCGCTGGCGAGCTTCCCCGGCGCGCCGATCAAACCCGAGCCGCTGCGCGACGGCTGCGTGACCTGCCCCTTCCACGGCGCGAAGTTTGAAGTTGCCACCGGCAAAGTCGTTCGACAGCCGTTCGACAGTGCATTCAACAACGATCATCCGTTCCTTGGCCGCCTGCAATCGAAGCTGTTCCGCGTGCTGTCCGCTCCGCCGGCGCCTTCCGGGCTCAAGCCCAGCATGAAGGCCGAAGACACGCAGACGTATCCGGTGAAGGTGGAGAACGGGAACGTCATGGTGGGCTTGCCGAAGTAGAAGTGTCCCCGCGGCGGGTGACAATCCGGTGAACGCGCACTTTCGGGCAACACCGGCATCGTGATTTCTTAACCGCCTGTCCGGTACGCTGGATGCTCGGGATATTCGTTATCCGATGCTGAGAGGGGACAGCACAACCCATGACCTCATTTGCCGCCGGCGTGGTCGAATGCCCGCGAAACCCCGGCATCGAGACGGCGCTGCGCTGCAGCCGTTGCGAAACGCCAATCTGCCCCAAGTGCATGATTCATACGCCCGTGGGAGCGCGCTGCAGGGATTGTGCGCGCATCATGAAGTCGCCGATCTATACGCTCACCGCGGGAGGCTATGCACGCGCCGCCGGCGCTTCGCTGGTCCTGGGAATCGTGATGGGGCTCGTGTGGGGCTTCGTTTTGCTCCCGTTTACGTTCGGGTTCTTGTCCATCTTCCTGGGCGCGGGGCTCGGGTGGGTGTTCACAAGGGTGCTCGACTTCGCCACCGGTAAGAAACGGGGCACCGCCGTGGTGGCGTTTGCGGTAGCCGGGATGGCGATTGCGTGGGGAATGCAGTTCCTGTTCGTGCCGGCGCGCCTCGCGCTGTACGGGCTCGTGGCGGTAGGTGTCGGCGTGTATTTCGCCTACCAGCAATTACGATAGAGGCGATCCAGGCGCGGGCGGTGGTTCGTTGCCATGCGGCCAGGGCTACAGGACGAACGACATCCCGACGATGAAGGCGAGCGAGACAACGCCCACAGCGGCGATCATCATGAGGTCGCGATGCACGTGTGAGTAGTCCGTCGTCACGTGGTGTTCGCGCAGGCGCTGAGCGCTGCGGCGAATGGCCGCCCCTTGCTCGGGGACGCGAGTAACGGAGCCGTCCGGTCGCGGAAGGGTCGTCGCGACTGTAGTTCGACGGCGGGCACGGCGCGGCTGGCGAGTCGTCATAGACTCATCTTAGGGCCTGTGGACGTTACCGGCATAGCGGGTGGAGGCGCAGGCGCGGCCGTTCCTAGGTTTCCTTGATGGCGATATCGATGTTGAATTCACCGAAGCTCGCCACGAGCGGAACAACGAGGCGCGCGAGGTTGAAGGTGGTGATGGAGCTGCCGTTGCCGACAAGCATGACGGGGGGCGACATGTCGCTGCCATAGCCGGCGCGCTCGAGGGCGATGCCAGCCTGGCCGGTGATCATGTTCGCGATCTCCGCGATGGCGCTCTGGGCCATCGAATCGAGTTCCGGGACCTCTTCACCCATCATGCTCGAGGCAATCTTGAGGGCCGCTGCCGTGGACATCGAATAGATGACGAGACCCGTGACCCCTCCGGTGATCGCGATGAGGACACTCACCTCGTCTGATGTCTGCGGTGAGCGCACACGGAAGAGCGTGCCCTTCTGGACGGTTTCGCCACACTCTTTGTGCAGCACGCGTGCGGCTGCTTCGACAAACGGCCCAATGAGCTCGAGCCGTGCTCGTTCGGGCGAGTCCGCGACCGCCTGGACCGCCTCTGCGACCGTAACTTTGGCTAGCATTGTCAGCTCCCCGCTGTGAACTCGCGCGGATGCGCGCAGATGGATTGTCGGCAGAAGTTTTCGGCCGTGAAGGTCATCGTGGTGAGGGCGACGTTCAACTCGCGAGAAGCGAACGGCCGAGGTCGCTGGCATAGGCCCCGAAGTCGTCCAGGTCGCTCGCGGTGATGGTGACCGCCTGAGGGAGAACGCCGTGATCCTCCAGGCGCTGCGCGAGTTCCCAACGGGCCCAGGCTTTGAGCATGGCGCCTTTTTCGAGAGGTGCGAACCGGGCGCGCTGCAACTGGCCCACGAGCTTTCGCTGGGCATCCTGCGAGATCATGACGGTCACGTTGCACATGCCGTTGCGACCGCCGTCCACGCGAAAGATCATTCTGTGGAAGCCAGTTCCTCCATCCCGGATCTCCGCGGACATGAGGACCGCGCGGATTGGAATGACACTCACATTCGTTCCCCCTGAAACGACGTTACCCATCCATCATCGTCAACAAGGCCGGAAAGCTGTAATGCCATCCTGCGGCCTCGGGTGCCGGTGCGAGCGGCAAAGCGCTCGCAGTCGCCCACCTTGACGCGGACGTAGTCGTCGACCTCGCGATCCAGCACGATCACGTCGCCGGGCGCGAGGGAGGCGATGTCGAACGCGGGCAGCGTCGCCGACCCGAGGGTAGCACTGACCGGCACGACCATCGGCATCAGTTGCTCCCCCTTCACACGGGCGGCGCTCTGGGTGCGATTCGGACGGTTTTCAAACAGGCTCTGTCCCGTGAGTTTGGGAAGGATCTGTTCGAGGACACTGAGCGGGAAGCAGAGCGAAATACCGCCCGTCTGCCCCGCGAAGCGCACTTCGTACCAGGCCGTGATGACGAATTCCGACGGCGGGATGGCGTGCATGATCTGGGGGCCGAGCGCCAATTCGGTCACATCGGGAGCGAGTTCGGCTACGCGCGCCCAGGGTTCCACGAGACTGCGAGCGATATCAACACCGAGGCCGCGCACGAGGGCCGATTCGATGTCGGTGAGGTCCCGGTTGAGGGTACGCTTCGCCAGCAGGCCGCGACCGCCCAACAGCCTGTCGATCACGCCGAAGGCGACGTCCAATCCGAACGCAGCGACGGCGTAGCCGTGGAGCGGGTTCATATCGATGATAGTGACGATGACCGAGGTCCCGATCTGGGAGACATACTCCTCGTAGATGCCGCGCTCGAGCGCGCTGAGACGTGCTTCGACAGGTGAGCGAAGGCGTGCGGAGAACTGCGCCGCCATCGCGCCGGCCACGCCCTGCTGGATGATCTGAAGGCCCCGAAGCTGCTCTTTTGAGAGCTTTTCGGGGTGGCGGAAGTCGTAGGGCTTGATGCGCCGCCCGGCGTCCTTCCGCGGTTGGGGCGTGGAGAGGAGGGTTGATGGTTCCGCCACACTGAAATCTGCGTTCAGAAGCGCGTCGATTTCACGCTGACTCAGAACTGCGTTTTCCGCCATCCGGTCCCTCCGTTGAATGAGAACTGTCTCTTCTATCTCTTCGACATCGTAGTAGCACTCTCCCTAGCCCCGTGTGAGGAAAGGCCCTATGACGGCAAAGGGATTAAGGCGTCCCTGATCTGCGTTACAGGGTGAAACCCGATGCCAGCGCCACGCGTTCGATCGGTACCGTGATGCAAGCGTCGAACGTCTGACGCCAATCCAGGGACAGCAGGGACGTGCCTCCACATGACTACGCTTGACACCCAGACCGACCAGCTCGAAACCCTTCTGCCGGAAGAACACGTTGTCGTGTTCCGGCTCGCCGACGAGTTCTATGCGATCGACATCCAGGTTGTGCAGGAGATCGTCCGCCTCCAGGCGATTACAGCAATACCGGGCGCCGAGTCGTGGGTTGAAGGCCTGACGAACCTCCGCGGCCGGGTGGTTCCGGTTATCGATCTGCGACGCCGTTGCGGGGTTGAGCTGGCCGAGGCAACACCGGAGACGCGGATCGTCGTCGTCGGGAGCAAGCAGGGACTGGTCGGCCTCATGGTCGATGCCGTCACGGAGGTGATCCGCATACCCGGCGAGCAGGTAGAGGACAAGGGAACCATCGTGCACGGCCCCGCGAGCGATTACCTGCGCGGCATCGCCAAGCTGGAAAACCGGCTCGTCTCGCTCATGGACCTGGAGGCGGTGCTGCCATCTCCTCGCATGGCGGCTGAGGCAGTCGCAGAACACAGGGCCGCCGCGGCCTGACCCGCCCCACGCCCATCAGGCCCCACTTACGCAGCAGGAGTCGCCGTTCATGGCCGCCAAGCCCAAGACCCTCACATTCGATCTCGATGACGACGATCTGAAGCTATTCACGGAAGAGGCTGACGAACAGATCGAGTTGCTGGACACCGCCCTGGTACAGCTGGAGAGCGACCACGACCCGGACCTCGTCCAGCAGATCTTCCGCGCGGCACACACGCTCAAGGGCTCATCGGCCACCATCGGACACAAGAAGATGGCCCAGCTCACGCACGCGATGGAGACCGTGCTGGACGCCGTGCGCCAGGGCAAGCGCGCCCCGGATGGGGCGATGGTGGATGCGCTCCTCGCAGGCCTCGATGCGCTCCGCGTGCTCGCTCGTGAAGTCGTCACGCGGATTGATTCGGGGACGGACATCAGCGGGCTGGAATCAGACCTTCTTGCCATTCTCGACGAATCTGCGCCGGCGCCGGTGGCCGCGGCGCAGGCGGCCGCGGGTGCGGCCATCGAGCCCGCGGTTGTTGCCGCCGCCAGGTCGGCGCTGGCAGAAGGTCTTCGGCTGTTCGAGGTTTCCGCGAAGATCGGGCAGGATTGCGCGCTGCCATCCATCCGCTGCTATCAGCTGCTGCAGGAACTCGACAGCCTCGGGACCGTGCTCACTTGCGATCCCGAGCGTTCCGCGATCGAAAGCGGCGCTGGTGAGTTCCTGCTGACCGCTCTTGTCTCCACCGGCCGCAACGAGCACAGCGTGCGACTGGCGCTCGAAGACGTCCCGGACGTCGAGGTGCTGCAGGTCAGGGGCCTTCAAGAGCCGGACCTCGAAGCTCGCCCATCGACCGCACCAACGTCGATCAGTTCTTCGCGGAGGTCCGAATCAGCGACCGAGGACACACCGGCCGGCGAGGCGCCGCGCCCGGCGGGCAAGGCTGCAGTACAATCGGTGCGCATCGACGTCGAACGGCTTGATGGGCTCATGAACCTGGTCGGCGAGCTCGTCATCGACCGGACCCGCCTCCAGCAGATCCAGGAGCGGTTGAAGGTCGCACTCAAGGACGCGAACCTCGCGGAGCTCATGGAGAGCTTCGATGAAACGACCAGCCACCTGGCTCGCGTCACGGACGACCTCCAGGAAGGGATCATGCGGAGCCGGATGCTACCTATCCGGTCGGTATTCACGCGCCTTCCTCGACTCGTCCGCGATGTCGCATCGAAGGGCGGAAAGCGTGTCGAACTGCTGACGAGCGGCGAAGAGACCGAGTTCGACCGCTCAGTCATCGAGGAGATTTCCGACCCGCTGGTCCACATCCTCCGCAATGCCGTGGACCACGGCATCGAAACGCCGGAAGAACGCGCCGCGGCGGGTAAGCCCGAGCACGGGACGATCTGGCTCACGGCATGGAACCAGGAAGCGTCGATCTACCTTTCGATTCGCGACGACGGCAGGGGCATCGATACGAATGCCCTTCGCCGGAAGGCGATCGAACGCGGTGTCGTGACGCGGGAGGCAGCGGAAGGCGCCTCCGAAGAAGCAGTTCTCCAGTACATCTTCTTCGCAGGGCTTTCCACCGCGAAGTCCGTCTCAGACGTTTCGGGGCGGGGCGTGGGTATGGATATCGTGCGGACAAACATCGAGCGTGTGAACGGCAGAATCGAAGTGCGCAGCTCGCCCGGGAAGGGCAGCGAATTCATCCTGCAGCTGCCGCTCACGCTCGCAACGACGAAGGCGCTGATGGTCATGGCCAATGAGACCGTGTACGCACTCCCGCTTGTCTCCGTGACAGAGGCCCTTGCCGAATCCGATGCGGACATCCACGCCGTCGCGGGAGGCAAACGAGCATTGCGACTGCGCGGGCGGCTGCTGCCGCTCGTTTCGCTCGCGGAGTCGCTGGGCGACGCGACTCCGGGCCGGGAACCGGGCGCAGGATTCGTCGTCGCGGCACGCCACGGGGAGCGCCATGCGGCGCTGGTGGTGGACAGGCTGCTCGGGGAGCAGGACGTGGTCGTGAAGTCGTTCGGAGACATCGTGGGCAGCCGCAAGGGACTCACGGGAGCGACGATCCTGGGCGATGGCACGCTGGGCCTCATCGTGGATACGGCGAGCCTTGTCAACGAGCGGGCGGGCCTGAGCGCGATCGCCGGTTAGCGCATTCCAGCCTCGGAGGGGACGTTATGGACGCACCTGTGGACGTGGTTGTAGGGAAGCTGACGCTGGTCGCCAGGGATGGCGCCCTGCGGGCCGGGAGGGGACTCAGCGGGCTGTTCGGCCAGGAGATCACCATCCACGTGCCCCACGTGCGGGTGGGCACGAAAGCAGACGCCTGCGACGCGGTGGGCGGCCAGGAAGCGTTGGTGCTCGGGGCATACCTGACGATCCAGGGCGATGTCTCCGGGCACGTGATGTTGCTCTTCCCGGAGAAACGTGCGCTGGAGTGCGTCGATCTGATGTGCGGGTCGCCACCTGGCACGACGGTGGATGTGGACGAAATGGCGGTCTCGGCGATCGGGGAACTCGGCAATATTGTCGGCTCAGCGTTCGTCAACGCGCTGGCAGATCGGCTGAATCTCGCGCTGGGGCCCAGTACACCGGCAGTGGTCGAAGATATGGCGGTCGCGCTGGTGCAATCCGTCTATGCGGAGGTCCTTTCGCAGGGCGGCGAGGTGATCATGATCGACACCGTGTTCGAAGACAGCACCGGCAAATCGGCCGGCCTCCTCATCATCGCGCCCGATCCGTCGTCCCTGACGCGTCTGCGGGAGATGGCCGCATGATTACGGGGGGCGAGACAAGCCAGCGAATCCCGGTCGGCATCGGTCACCTGGCAATCGGGAGCGGACCCGGACCGGTGTTCGTGGCCTATGGCCTCGGTTCGTGCGTTGGCGTGTGTGCATTTGACGCGGACGCGGGGATTGGCGGAATGGTGCATGTGCTGCTGCCGCGCGCGGACGGCAAGGAAGCCAAGGAGGGGGAGCCAGGGCGATATGGGGATACAGGAGTCGACGCGCTCATCCATGGACTCGTGAAGGCTGGCGCGGCGAAGCGGCGGCTCGTGGTGAAGATCGCGGGCGGCGCAGCCGTTCTTGGCGCAGCCAACGCGGAAAAATTCAAGATCGGCGAACGGAATGTCGAAGCAATCAAGGAGCGTTTGAAACTTCATGGGCTTTGGCCTGTCGCCGAAGATACCGGCGGCACAAAAGGCCGCACCCTGGAGCTTCATACGAGCTCAGGCAAGACATTCGTCCGGAAGGCGGCCGCACCCGCCGCCGAGCTCTAGGAGTCAGAACAATGGCAACCGTCCTGGTCGTCGACGACGCCGCATTCATGCGAATGCGCATGTCCAAGATCCTCACAGAAGCCGGCTACGATGTCGTGCAAGCCGAGAACGGGCTTGACGCGATCGACAAGTACCGCGGCAAGCGCCCGGATGCTGTGCTCATGGACATCACCATGCCCGAGATGGACGGACTCACGGCGCTCAAAGCGATCCGCGAGTTGGATCCCACCGCGCGCATCGCCATGGTCACGGCCCTCGGCCAACAGCAGATTGTGCTCGAAGCCGTGAAGAGCGGCGCGAAGGACTTCCTCGTGAAGCCCTGCGAAGGTGAACGCGTCCTGGCTGCCGTCAGCAAGCTCTGCGCATAGAGGCGACGCGATGACCCAGGCGGCCCGTCTCCCGGCGACAACGATCCGCGTCCTCGTGGTGGATGACTCCATCTTCATGCGGCGCACCCTGGAACGGATGCTCAACGAGTTCCCGGGGATCGAAGTCGTGGGCACGGCCGCGAACGGAATCGAAGGCATCCAGAAAGTCCTGGAGCTGCGCCCGGATGTCGTCACGATGGACGTTGAGATGCCGCGCATGGACGGGGTCTCCGCCGTCGGCGAGCTGATGCGAGTCTTGCCGACACCGGTGGTGATGCTCAGCACACTCACGTTCGAAGGCGCCGAGACGACCATCCGCGCGTTGGAAGCGGGTGCCGTTGAATGCGTGGCCAAGCCTGGCGCGCTGAGCCGCGAACTCGGCGGGGTCGGAGAGCACCTTGCCCAGGCGGTCATCCGTGCAAGCGTTGCTCGACCACACCGCCAGCGGAGCGCAGTTCTCCTGCCTGGCGCCGGTGCCACCGGCGGCACGACCGGCGGAGCGCCGGCCACTCAGCTCGTCGTCATCGGGTCCTCGACGGGCGGGCCGCCGGCGCTGACCGCAGTCATCCCGCGGCTCCCGGCCACGTTGCAGGCAGCGGTGCTGGTGGTTCAACACATGCCGGCGGGATTCACCGCGGCCCTGGCCCGACGTCTCGATGGGCTTTCAGCGATGCCGGTGACAGAGGCGACCGAAGGCGACCTGCTCCTCTCCGGGCGGGTCCTCGTCGCGCCCGGCAGTTTCCACACGGAGCTTTCGAGCGGTCTCAGCATCCACCTTACGAGCGACCCGACGGTGCACGGGGTGCGGCCCTCGGTCGATGTGACGCTCGAATCCGTCGCGCGACACTTCTCGCGGCCGGTGACCGTGGCCATTCTGACCGGCATGGGTCGCGACGGTGCGGATGGATGCGCACTCATTGAGGAGAGGGGCGGCATGGTCATCTTGCAGGACGAAGTCACCAGCGTCGTCTATGGCATGCCGCGCGCGGCGCGCGAGCGTACGAGACACTCCGTCGAAGTCGGCATCGACCATATCGCGGACGCCATTGTGCAGGCTGTAGCCGCGGGGGCACGGCGTTGACCGCGACGATGACGGCCGACTCCGACTGGCTGGCATTCCGCCAGGAGCTCGAGCGGCACGTGGGCGTGCCGCTTGGCGCCTACAAAGAGCCACAGATGAAACGTCGCCTCGAAACGGTGATGAACCGCCGCAAGCTGAACGGCTGGGCAGCCTTTGCCGCCGCGCTCAATACGGACACCGCCCTGCTCGACCTCGTCCGCGACACGCTCACCATCAACGTGAGCGAGTTCTTCCGGCAGGCTGAGCGCTTCCAGGAGCTCCAGGAGCGAATCCTGCCGGAACTCATCAAGGAACGCGGCCAGTTGAAGATCTGGAGCGCGGGCTGCTCCATCGGATGCGAACCCTACACACTGGCGATGATCCTCAACGAGATCGATCCGCGCGGCGGACACTCGATCCTTGCGACCGACGTCGACCTGCCGATTCTTGCGCGGGCGAAGAGCGGGACGGGGTACATTCCGAACGAGGTGCGCTCCGTTCCACCGGCATACCTTTCGAAGTACTTCGACGCGGACGGCAGCGGCTTTCGGGTGAAGGATGACCTCCGGCGCCGCGTAAACTTCCGGCGGCACGACCTGCTCTCCGATCCCTACCCGCAGAACGTCGACATGATCCTTTGCAGGAACGTGGTCATCTACTTCAACGAGCAGGCCAAGGCACACATTTACAAGGGCTTCACCGAGGCGCTGCGCCCCGGCGGATACCTCTTCGTGGGCGGGAGCGAAATGATCGTACGGTCGTTGGAACTCGGCTTGCGATCAGCCTCAACCAGCCTCTATCGTCGCGCCGCCTGAAGCCTTAGAACTCCGGCCGTTGCGCAGGTGGGCCGCGACGGGGACGAGCCTCCGGGTAGCGGCATAGCACACGCCTGCGACAGCCATGCCCACGAGCACATCAGTCACATAGTGTTCGGCGAGGTAGACCAACGCGAAGGCCATGAGCAGCCCATAGATTGCCAGCCCCGGCGCCCAGCGCCTGTGATGTTCGAGCGCCCAGAGGCAGAGAATGAACGTAATAGCCATGTGGAGCGAAGGCATGGCCGCGACCGAGTTGGGCTCTCCAAAGGTCTCGTAGGCCTTCCGATAGGTGTCAGAACTGACTGACCCTCCCACGAAGTCCATGACTCGCAACGCGCCGGGAAGTTCTCCGGAGACCCCCGCAAGCCACGGCGGCGTCGTCGGCAGGGCAAAGAACAGAACGAGACCCGCATACCACGTGCCCACCATCGCGACAGCGAAACGCGGGAAAAGTTCGCGCCGAAGCAGGAACACCGCAACAGCGGCAGCGTGAGGGGCAACAAAAAACGACCAGTGGGTGGACACCGCAAGCCAATCGACGACGGAGACATCACCCGGGTCGAAGAGACGCTGCTGAAGGGCCAGGGTGGGGTCGTTCCCGAGAAAGAGCGCCTTGTCGAAGCCGATCACATAGCCGGTCTGGACGGCCACGCCCGTTTCGTCGGCCAGCGAACGGAGGAGCGTATAGAAGAAGATCCCGGCGACGTAGACGTACCACCAGACGCGGGCGCGTCCCCGGGTGAACTCAGGCACCCAGAGGGCAGTCGCGACGGCTGTTAACGCGAACGCGGCAACAATGTTGTCCTGCCACCACCGGGTGGCCATGGTGCCGGTCATGATGAGCAGCGAAAGGATCTGCGCGCCAAACAACAACCTGGCGGACCAGGCGGGCGACTTCGCGGCTGTGCGCACTGCGGGCGCGACAACTTCGGGTGTCACATCCCACACCGTACCCGTGTTTTGGGACTGACGGAAGCGTAACGTTGTGGCATCCTTTGGGTTGTCGGCCCGTCGTGATTGACGTTCGCCGCGTGAGAAGGTGTATGTCCCGGTTCTTGCTGGGCCTTACGTTCACGGCCGTCAGTGCATTCTTGCTTTGGCGGCTCATCGATTGGAACGCTACGATTAGCGTCCTCAAGCGGGCGGATCCCCTCTTTATCGCGCTTGCCGTGGCCTGCCTGGTCCTTTCGCTGATGGCGAAGACCGTCCGCTGGCGCTTGCTCCTCCCGGCGAACTCCTCTGTTTCGACTCCGCGGCTCTACCGCATCCTCCACATCAGCTTTCTCATCAATAACATCCTCCCCGCCCGCCTCGGTGATGTCGCGCGAGTGGCGATGACCACGCGACAGCCGGGTGTGCGGCTCGGACACGTCGTGTCTTCGCTGTTGACCGAACGGGTGACGGACTCGGCAACCCTCGTGCTGGGCTTCGTGCTCGTGAGCCCGCTGCTGCCGCTGCCGAAGGCCTATGAACCGTGGCTGCACGCGGCGTGGTTCGGCGTCGCCGGGTTCGTGCTGCTCTTCATCGTGATCCTCTTCTTCCCGCGGCAGGCAGGGCGGGCCGCATCCGTGCTGACATTCCACCGCCGGCTCCCGGTTGGACAGCGGTTGCGGGCGGAAGCAAGTTCCTTCCGGGAAGGCTGGACCCAACTGTTCTCGCGCCGCCGCGTTGTGCCGATCTGGGGATTTTCGTGGCTGGCCTGGATCGGGGCCTTCGCGATCAACTACCTGCTGATGAGGGCGCTCCACATCCATGCGCCGATGACAGTCGCGGTCCTCCTGACCTGCACAACGAACCTGGCGATGCTCGTGCCATCTTCACCCGGCTACATCGGCGTCTTCCATGCTGCGGCGACGCTTTCGCTACTTCCGTTCGATGTGGGCGCAAGCACTGCAGCGGGGTTCGCGATTCTCGCCCACCTGGTCAACGTCGTGCCGGTGAGCCTCATTGGGGGCGCCTTCCTGCTCATCGGTCACGAGTCGCTGAACCTGCGGCGCACCGAGCCGGCGGCCGGGGGCCCGGGAACGGCTTAGAGCGAGCCCACCATCTCGTCGGCCTGCCTCCGGAGTTCCGCGCGGAAGTCCGGGTGGGCGATGCTGATCATCTCATCCGCTCGTTGGCGGTGGTTCTTATCCATGAGACGCGCAATGCCAAATTCGGTCACGATCGTGTCGGCGAGATAGCGCGGGATCGTGATCAGTGTGCCAGCTTCGTGCTTGGCGACCACCTTCGAAATCGTTCCCTCCAGTGCAGTCGCCTTCATGACCGTGATCGCGCGGCCGTTCTTGCTCAGATAGGCGCTCATGTGGGTATCCGGCTGGCCGCCCGTGCCGTTCACCATGTGCCCGCCAAAGCGATCTTCGCTGGCAATCTGACCGAGGAGGTCGACGGCGATGGCGCTGTTGATGGAGGTCATCGTGTCGTTCCGGGCCATCGTGAGCGGGTGCAGGAGGTAGTCCGGGTCGTAGAGTTCGAAGGCGGGATTGTTCACGATGTACTTCATGTCTTCGGCGTCGCAACCGGTCCAGGCCACGGCGACCGAACGGCCCTGGTGGATGGTCTTGCGGGAGTTGTCGAGGATGCCTTTGGCCCAGAGCTTGCCGATACCGGGCGAGCCGAGTTCGGTGTGCAGGCCGAGGTGCTGCGCATCGTCGAACGCGCCTGCGCGGAACATCAGCGTCGAAGGCTGACCCACGCCAACCTGGATGGTGTCCCCATCCCGGATGATCTGACGGACGTTGTCCGCGATGGCCTGCGTCTCGGCGTCGATGGGCACGCCGGAAAAGGCCGCCCGGAGCACCGCGGCCTGCATCGTGTGAAAGCTCTCGGCCACGAGTTGAAGCTGGTCGACGCCTGCGTTCGCGAGAACTTCAAGGAGACCTGCGCGTTCGGATTCGGGCGAGAGCGTCTCGACACGGTGCCGGATGGCGTTGACGTCGATCTTCGCAATCCCGCCTTCCACGAAGGTGTCGATCTCGCTCACGTGCATCCAGACATCGCCGAACACGGGCTGAATATTGGGATCGATGGCGGCGATGGTGCGCTTCACCCGTTTCGCGTAAGCCTTCTTCGTCCAGAGGTGTGGGCCGAAATGCACATAGCCGTTCTCGTTGGGAGCGCTGCAGCTGGTGAGCAGCACGTCGGGCATGCGCGCTTCGGAGCGGCCGGCATCGAACGCCTTCATGCCGAGCATGAACGTGTTCGGCAGGTAGGTCGCGATCTTCGCATCGTGGGCGGGGCGCATACCGTCGCCGATGAAGAGCTCGATCTCCTTCTCCCCGCGGGGCCCGTTCGGTCCGAACAAGAACGCGTCACGCGGTGCAAGAACGCGGAAGTCCACCCGCTCGAGGGCGGCGGCCCTGCGTCCAAACGCCGCGGTGATGACCGGTGGCGCGAAGAACCCGATGGAGACGAGGTCGCCTTCCTGGATGAGGGCCGCGGCCTCGTCGGCAGACTTCAGCTTGGACTGGTAGACGTTGCGCCAATCACCCATTGCCGGCATGCGATTCCCCTTGCTGCGCGGCGTTGAATGCTGTCTCGCGCCGTGAGAGGCATGCTACGGACCGAGGCGGCCGGGAACAAACTCAGTGGGGGTGGGAATGGCTGATGGCGCCCAGGTAGCGCTCCTCCCGGGCGCGCATCTGTGCTTCTTCTTCGACGCTGGCGACGTGATCGTAGCCACAGAGGTGAAGGATTCCGTGGGTGAGGAGGTGCGACAGCTCGGACTCGAGCGAATGACCCGCCTCGGCGGCCTGGCGCACGGCTGTGGGCAGGGAGATGGCGATGTCGCCGAGGAGGGGTGCTTCGGCCATCCCCTGGACGAAGTCATCGGCCTCATCCGGAAAGGAAAGCACGTCCGTCGGCTCGTCGATACCGAGGAACACCCGGTTCATCTCGCGCAGTTCATCGTCGTCTGTCACGAGGATGGCCAGCGACGTACCGCTCGCGACGTCCTCACCCGCCATCACGCGCTCGGCGAGGTCGTGCAGGCCCTGCAAGTCGACCTCCGGGGTCTCCACGGCAACTTCGATGGAGACTTCGTAGCGCGGATGCGTCATGGGCTGACTGAGCCGAAGATGGCGACCGCGTCGTTGGCCGCGGAGATGAGCGGCATCGGCAGGATGCCGAAGACGAGAACGCCGGCGGCGGTGATACCCACGGCCAGCGCGATCGGTGCCGTGGCGGTCACCTCGGACCTGTCTTCAGGCTCACCGAGGAACATCTGCTTGATGACGCCCCAGTAGTAGTAGATCGAAACGATGCTGTTCAGGACGCCGATGACGACGAGCCACAGCAGGTCGGCGCGAATGCCCGCGTTGAAGATGTAGATCTTGGCGAAGAACCCCGCCGTGGGCGGGATACCCGCGAGCGAGACGAGGCAGAAGGCGAGCGCCAACGCGAGGATGGGCGAGCGCTTCCACATCCCTGCATAGTCGCGGATCTGGTCGCTGCCGATGCGTTGGGAAATGGCGATGATCGCCACAAACGCGCCCAGGTTGGTGAACGCATAGCTTGCGGTGAAGAAGAGAATGCCGCTGGCGCCAAGCGTGAACTTTTCCCCGGCGACCGCGATGGCGGCAAGGCCGATGAGGAACGTTCCGGCCTGGGCCACAGACGAATAGCCGAGCATCCGTTTGATGTCGGTTTGCACAACGGCCATCACGTTGCCGACGGTCATCGACACCGCCGCGAGCACCGCGAAAATCGTTGACCAGTCGTCGCTCAGGAAGTCCGCACCCAACGCCTCGATGAAGATACGCATGACCACCGCGAAGGCGGCAGCCTTGGAGCCCACGGAGAGGAAGGCGGCAACGGGCGTGGGAGCGCCCTGGTACACGTCGGGCACCCACATCTGGAACGGGACGATGGCCATCTTGAAGCCGAAGCCGGCGATGAGCAGGACGCTCGCGACGACGAGCACCGAGCGATTGGCTTCGCCGTTCTCACGGATGACGGCGGCGATGCCGCCAAGCTCTGTTGTGCCGGTGACGCCATAGAGCAGCGCCATGCCATAGAGCAAGAGCGACGACGCGATGGCGCCGAGGAGCAGATACTTCATGCCGGCTTCGCTCGAGCGGCGATCCTTGCCCCACCCGGCGAGGATGTATTGGGGAATGGAGGAGAGTTCGAGCGCCACGAAGATGGTGATGAGGTCGCGGCCGCCGGAGAGCAGCATGAGCCCGGCGCAGACCGTGAGGACGAGCGCGTAGTACTCGGCCTGACCGCGTCCTTCGTGATTCACCCAGTCGATCGAGGCAAGCACGACGGTTGCCGTGATACCGGCGAAGAGGAAATAGAAGAAGGCTGCGTATTCATCGAATACGAACGTGCCTTCGAAGAGAGGCTTCGGAAACTCATCGCGGCCGACCCAGGAGAGCGTCCATGCCGCCGAGAACGCAAGGCCGGCCAGCGCGATGAACGGCAGAAGGCGCCGTTGTTGCGGAGCCATCGCCTCGATGGCGATGACCAGCCCTGCCGCGAGGAGGACCGCAATCTGAGGTCCGAGAACATCGATCGTGCTCACGAACCTACCCTCAGGACAATCGTTTCAATGGCTGGCCCCAGCATGTCCATCAGCAAGGCCGGGTAGACGCCCAGCAGCACCACGAGTGCCGCCAGGACGCCGACAACGGAGTGCTCCCACCAGCGCGACTGGTCCGTGAGTTCGTTCCATTCGGGTCGCACCGGGCCAAAGACAACGCGCTGGAGCGTCCAGAGGATGTAGCCCGCGGATAGGACAACGCCGAGGAGCGCGGCGAGCACCGCCCACTCATAGCGCTGGAAGGCGCCAAGGAAGACCGTCACCTCGGCGACAAAGCCGCCCAGCGCCGGCAAGCCGAGACCGGCAAAGCCCGCGAAGACCATCCCTGTCGCGATGAGCGGCATCTGTCGCGCCAGGCCGCCCAGGCGGGCGATTTCGCGCGTGTGGGTACGGTCGTACATGAGGCCGACCATGACGAAGAGCATGCCCGTGATGACGCCGTGGGCCAGCATCTGGTAGGCCGCGCCGGCCATGCTCGTCTCGCCCAGTGCGCTGATGCCCAGGAGCACGATGCCCATGTGGCTCACGGACGAGTAGGCGATGAGACGTTTGACGTCGGTCTGGCGCAGCGTGATGAAAGCGCCATAGAGGATGCTGAAGGCGCCAATGCCCGCCAGCCAGATGCTGAAATCGTCGGCGACTCCGGGCATCATCGTCACGCACATTCGCATCATGCCGTATCCGCCCATCTTCAGCAGGACGCCGGCCAGCATGACGGATACGGCGGTTGGGGCGTCGCTGTGGGCATCGGGCAGCCAGGTGTGGACCGGAACGACCGGCAGCTTTACGGCGAAGCCGATGAACAGGAACACGAAGATCCAGCGGAGCGGCATGATCGTGTCGCCGAAGTCTTCGACGCGGCCGAGTTCGACGATGTCGAAGCTATCAGCGCTGAAAGCGAGCGCAAGGATGCCGACGAGCATGAATGCGGAGCCCGCCACGGTGTAGAGCACGAACTTCGTCGCTGAGTATTCGCGCCGGCCGGAACCCCAGATGGAAATCAGCAGGAACATCGGGAAGAGTTCGAGTTCCCAGAAGAGGAAAAAGAGGATGAAATCCAGCGCCATGAAGACGCCGAGGACCGACGTCGCGAGGACCATGAGGCAGGCGTAGTAGGCACGCGGCCGGTTGGTGACGCTAAAGGAAACGAGCACGGACGCAAGCGTGAGGAACGTCGTGAGGACAATGAGCGGCATGCTCAGCCCGTCGACGCCCAGGTGGTAGTGCAGGTTGAAGGCGCCGATATCGACCCAGTCATACTTTTCGACGAACTGCATCTCGGCGCTGCCGGTGTTGAAATCGAAGAAAAGGAGGAGGGACAGGCCCAGGGCGGCGAGCGACCCGGCGAGGGCGACCCACTTCGCATCCTGTTCGCGCTGTTGCGGCAGCAGGAGAGCGATGACACCGGCGACGGCGGGAATGAAGAGGAGGATGCTCAATTCCACGGCGCGGCTCCTACAGCGGGTTCGCCGTGAATACGGCGACCACGACAACGATGACGCCCGCGGCAAGGCCGAGGCCATAGGTCTGCAACTGACCGTTCTGGATGGCGCGGGAGCGGAAGCTCGCGGAGCGGATGATGCGCCCGCTCCCGTTCACGATGCCATCGACGATGTAGCGGTCATTGAGTTCGAGGAGACGGTTCCAGCCCTTCTGCATCACGGTGCGAACGAGGAAGTCTTCGTAGAGGTTGTCCAGGAGGTACTTCTTCTCCAGGAGGAGCGCGACGGGCAGGAAACCGCCACGGAGCGAGGCGGAGGAAACCCACTGCCGGAAGTAGATCGCGTAGGCCAGGCCGATGCCAGCGAGGGCCACAACCGTCGAGCTGCCGGCGATCCACCAGTCGAATTCGGGAACATGGTGCTCCGGGTGGAGCAGCGCGCCATCGAGCAGCGTGCCGAAGCCGTGGGTCAGGCCGGCAGCGTTGAAGAAGCCGGCGAGAATCGCGGGCACTGCCAGCACCAACAGCGGACCCTTCATTACCCAGGGCGATTCGTGGGGGTGGGCTGGATCGCCGTGGAAGTGGCTGTCCGGGTCGTGATGGTCGACCGGTTCGCCGCCTTTGTAGGTGCCGAAGAAAGTGAGGAAGATGGCGCGGAACATATAGAACGCGGTCAGGAAGGCGACGGCGACCGCCACCGCCCAGAGAGCGCGGTTTTCGTGCCACGCTTCAGCCAGGATTTCGTCTTTCGACCAGAACCCGGCGAGCGGGAAGATGCCGGCCAGGCTGAGCGAGCCGATGACGAACGTCCAGAAGGTGATGGGCATCCTGGTGCGAAGGCCACCCATTTTGCGCATGTCGAAGGTGTTGGTGGAGTGGTTCACCGAGCCGCTGCCGAGGAAGAGGAGAGCCTTGAAGAAGGCGTGCGTGAAGAGGTGGAAGATGGCAGCCGCTTACCCGAAGACGCCGAGCGCGAGCATCATGTAGCCGAGCTGGCTCACCGTGGAATAGGCGAGAACGCGCTTGAAGTCCGTCTGCACGAGGGCGATGGTGGCGGCCATGATGGCGGTGATGGCGCCGATCCACGCGACAGTGTCGCTGGCGTCCTGCGAGGCTTCGAACACCGGGAAAAAGCGGGCGACCAGGTAGACGCCGGCGGCCACCATGGTGGCGGCGTGGATGAGCGCGGAGACCGGCGTCGGGCCCTCCATCGCGTCCGGCAGCCAGACGTGGAGCGGGAACTGCGCACTCTTGCCCGCTGCGCCGGCAAAGATCCCGAGGGCGAAGAGGGTTACGATCCAGTCCCTGGATTCGCCGCTGCCCGCCCATTCCTGGATGGCGGTGACATCAAAGGTCCCGGCTTCGCGCCAGATAAGAAGCAGCGCGGCAAGCAGGCCGAGGTCGCCGACGCGGGTGACGATGAACGCCTTCTTGGCGGCAGCGGCAGCGCTGGGCTTGTGGAACCAGAAGCCGATGAGCAGGTAGCTGCATAGGCCCACGAGCTCCCAGAACATGAACATCATGAAGAGGTTGTCCGCGAGCACGAGACCGAGCATCGATGTCGTGAACAGGCACATGTGGGCGTAGTAGCGGCCATAGCCCGGGTCGCCGGCCATGTATCCCTGGGAATAGATCTGCACCAGGAAGGAGACGCTCGTGACCACGACGAGCATGACCGCGGTGAGGCCATCGATGCGAACACCCAAGTTCACCGTCAGCGGACCCGCCGTGAACCATTCGTGGGTGTAGACGGCCTTCGCGCCGTCGACGTCGATGGCAGAGAAGAGCGCGATATAGCTGATGACCATCGCCACGCCGACGCCGAGAATCGCCAGGTATCCCGCGAACTGCGGGACCTTGCGGACGTAGACGACGATCAGCGCCCAGGCGATGAGCGGCGCGGCGATAATCGCCCAGAGCATGCCCTCGGCGATTGAAGGTCCTTCAGCGGCTGCGGTTTCGAGGAATGGCATCGGCTAGATCTTCCTCAGTATTTCGCGGGCGACGTGGGCCTTGCCCGTCGGAACGTAGAGCGTTCGCTCGTCTCGCATGGTGGCTTTTTCGCCCATGCCGACGGGTGGGACGACGCGCATCGAAAGCCCTTCTGCCGCGAAGAGTTCGCGCCAGGTCTCGGCCACGTAGGCGTTGCGGACGGTCATGAATTCAACCCACATATGCGATCACGACTTCAAGAAATCCAGGCGGTCGACATCGACGGTCTCGCGGTTGCGATAGACCGAGACCGCGAGAGCGAGGGCGACAGCCGCTTCCGCAGCCGCCACCGTGATGACGAAGACAACGAACGTCGGCCCGGTGATGGGCCGATCGCTCTCGGCAAAGCGCGCAAAGGTGATGAGGGTGAGGTTCACGGCATTGAGCATGAGCTCGACCCCCATGAGGACGCCGATCGCGTTCCGCTTGCTCAACGCAATCATCAGCCCAAGCGAAAACAACAGCGCACCAACAACGAGGAACTGCTCCATTTCGACGGTCATGCGAGCGCGTCCTCCGCTTCTTCTTCCGGTGAACGCACGAGCATGATGGCGCCAACGAGGGCGGCCGTGAGCAGCACCGAGGCGATTTCGAATGGCAAAACCCAGCGCGACAGCAGAGCAAGGCCGATCTCTTCGGCGGCCATCGTGGGCGAAGAGGTGGCCTTGGGCCAATCCGCATCGACGATGACGAAGATGAACACGGCCGCGAGCGTCACCGACAGGAGCGCGCCAGGGAGCGCCATGCGCGTCTCACCGTTATCGCGCGAAGTAGCCGGCGTGAGGAGGATGGCAAAGAGCACGAGAACGGCAATGGCGCCGACGTAGATGATGATCTGGGCCATCGCGATGAAATCTGCCGAGAGAAGCACGAAGAATCCCGCAACCGCCGCGAACGTCGTGATCAGGAACAGAACCGCGTGGAGCAGGTTGCGGGACACCATCACTCCGCCCGCGGAGATGAGGGTGAGGGCGGAGAGAATCCAGAAGGCGACGGTGACGCCGAAACCTTCCATCAACGTACACCTCCCTTCTCGGAACCGATCGGCACATAGCCACGCGCTTCGGACACCAGGCGCGGTCGCGTGGGGTCGCGATCCGGGCGGTAGCCGAGGAGCTTCGCCCAGCCATAGACCACGGCGACGGCGATGGCAACGTTCGCGATGACAAAGGCGTAAAGCATCTGCCAATCGCGGGCGCCATCGGTCGCCTTCGTCCAGATGATGCTCTCCGTCGCGACAACGAACAGGTTGATGAGTGCAACAGGCAGCATGAACTTCCAGGCGAACGTCATGAGCTGATCGATGCGAAGGCGCGGGAGGGTACCGCGCGTCCAGATGAAGAGGAAGTAGAACAGGTGGACCTTGCCGATGAAGAGCATCCAGGGCGGCAGGTATTCATCGAGGCCCCAGAACGACCATCCGCCCAGGAACACCGTCGCGGCGAAGGCGGAAGCGGCGAGGGCATAGCCGATGTCCATGCCGTAGAACAGTCCCCACTTCATGCCGGAGTACTCGGTGAGGTAGCCGGCGACGATTTCTGACTCGGCTTCGGCGATGTCGAGCGGGGTGCGGTTCAGTTCGGCCGTCACGCAGATGAAGTAGATCACGAAGGCGAGCGGCTGGAGCATCGCCAGCCAGATGTGGTTGTCCTTCTGGAAGTGCACCATCGATTGAAGGCTGAGGGTGTCGGTAAAGAGGACCACGCCGAGCAGCGCGAGAACCAGCGGTACCTCGTAACTGATAGTCATGGCGACGATGCGCATGGCGCCGTAGAGGCTGTACTTGTTGTTCGCGCTCCAGCCGGCCATGAAGCTGGCGATGACGGGAATGGACGAGACCGCGAGGAAGTAGAACAGGGCCACCGGGATATCGGCCAGGATCATGTTCGGGCCGAAAGGAATGACGGCGAAGAGCAGCACGCACGGTCCCACGAAGATGACCGGCGCAACCCACATGATCGCCCTGTCCGAGAACTTCGGCGTCAGCGCTTCCTTCTGCATGAGCTTGATGGCGTCGGCGATGGGTTGAAGGAGGCCGAAGGGGCCGACGCGGTTGGGGCCGAGGCGCGACTGCATGCGGCCGATGATCTTGCGCTCGCCGTAGACACCGACGATGAGCTGCGACGGCAGCACAAAGATGAGGAAGCTGGCGGCAAATCCGATGAGGACGGCGAGCACGTAGACCACGCCGAACGGCAGAACCTTGTCGGCGCCCTCCAGGATCACCCGGGAGAGGTTCGAAAGATCGCGGATGTCGTACCAGTTCTTCGTCACTTCAAGGAAGACGGCCGTCATCGGTCGATCTCCCCGACGACGATATCGACCGAACCGAGGATGACGATGGCGTCGGCGACGGTCAGGCCGACGGTCATTTCACGCAGGGCGCTCAGATTAATGAACGACGGCGGGCGGATATGGAAGCGGTAGGGCGACGGACCTTCATCGCTGACGACGTAGTAGCCGAGTTCGCCACGAGGGCTTTCCACACGTGCATAGGCTTCGCCGGCGGGAGGCCGAAGGGCCAGCGGCACCTGCGTGCTATGGGGACCGCCGGGCATCCCATCGAGCGCCTGCCTGATAATCTTCACGCTCTGTCGCATCTCTTCGAGCCGCACGATGAAGCGGTCGAAGCAATCGCCCTGGTAGCCGATGGGGATCTGAAAGTCGTACTGCTCGTAGCCGCAGTAGGGGTCGGCCTTGCGGATGTCCCAGGCGATGCCGCTGCCGCGCAGCATCGGCCCGCTCAGGCTTGCGTTCGTCGCCATCTCGGGGGAGAGGACGCCGATGCCGCGCGTCCGGACGAGGAAGATCTCGTTGCCGGAGAGCATGTTCTCGATCTGGTCGATGAACGGCGGGAAGTCAGTGAGCACCTTGCGCACGGCCGGTTCGAATTCCGGTCGCACATCGAAGGCGACACCGCCAATGCGCATGTAGTTGCAGGTGAGGCGGGCGCCGGATGTCATCTCGAAGATGTCGAGCACTTTTTCGCGTTCGCGGAAGGCCCACATGACGGGCGTCTGCCAGGCGCCGGCGTCGTTCGCCATGGCGCCGACGGCCATGCAATGGCTTGCCAGTCGCTGGAGCTCGGCCATGATGAAGCGAATTGCCTGGCCGCGCTTCGGGACTTCTATGCCGGCGAGCTTTTCGACCGCAAGCACATAGCCCAGGTTGTTGGACATGCTCGAGAGGTAGTCGGTCCGGTCGGTGAAGGGGATGTTTTGTGTGTAGGTGCGTTCCTCTGCCAGCTTCTCCATGGAGCGGTGGAGATAGCCCATGACCATCTCGGCATCAACGATGCGCTCGCCATCGACCTTCACTTTGATGCGGAAGACGCCGTGGGTCGAAGGATGTTGCGGCCCGATGTTGAGGATGAACGGCTCACTCTGGACGGCGTTGCTCATTCGACCACCTTCACGGGGGGCGCCACGCGGCGCGCGGTTCCAGAGAACTCGTTGAGGCCAGGCTGGAGGCCGCCGGGCATAGAGAGGAAGTCCTTGCGCAGCGGGTAGCCGGGGAAGCCTTCCCAGAGCAGGATCCGATACGGCTTTGGGTGCCCCTCGAACACGATCCCAAGGAGGTCGTAGGCTTCGTTCTCCTGCATCCAGGCGCCGTGGAAGACCGGCACGAGGCTCTGCACCACGGGGCGTTCGCGGTCGTACGTCTCCACCTTGAACGTGGCGATGTGGTTCTTG
>CAYYSD010000009.1:0-2671 GCA_964474285.1 uncultured Anaerolineaceae bacterium
ATTGTGGCGCGATGAAAATCCTCATCATTCCCGGACTCACGATGCCCGGCGTCGACGACGCGCTCGTGGACCGCATCCTGGACGCGGCAGGTCCGGGCTCCCAGGTGGTCGTCGCGGATTCCGTAGGCGAGGCGCTGGAAGCGGCGCACGACACTGAGGTGCTCCTCGGGCCGATCAACCGGCAGCTCTTCCAGGCTGCGCCGCGGCTGCGCTGGGTCCACGCCATCACGGCCGGCGCCGACGCCTACCTGTTCGACGAGATGGTCGCGAGCCCTGTCCTCCTCTCGGGCGACAAGGGGCTTGTGGGTAGCCACCTCTCCGAGCACGCCTTTGCCCTGCTCCTGAGCATCACGCGTCGGCTGGCCCGCGCCGTGCTGGATGGACCGGCCTCATGGCAGCACCGGGTCGAATACCGGCGCGAGGAGTTCGAGCTCGAAGGACTGACGATGGGGGTCGTGGGGTTCGGTGGCACCGGCCGCGCCATCACGCACCGGGCGGCAGCCTTCGGGATGCGCTGCATCGCGGTCGACTGCGATTCGGTGCCGAACGCGCCCGAAGTGCCCGAGGTGTGGGGATCAGATCGTCTCGACGAACTGCTGCAGACCTCGGACGTGGTCGCATCGGGACTGCCGCTGACGCCGGACACGAACCAGATCTTTGGCGAGCGGGCGTTCTCGCTCATGAAGCCTACGGCGATCCTGATCAACGTCACGCGCGGCGAACTCGTGGATGGATACGCACTGGCGACGGCCGTCCGCGAAGGGCAGATCGCCGGAGCGGGGCTCGACGTGGCGCCCCAGGAGCCACTCCCGGCTGACCATCCCCTCTGGGCGACGCCGAACGTCATCATGACGCCGCACACCGCGGGGGCGAGCCAGCTGCGGGTGGGACGGAACCTCGATCGGTTCTGCCGCAATATCGCGCACTTCCGCGCGGGCGAACCGCTCGAAGGCGCCATCGACAAGCACAAGGGCTATTAGCAAAGCGGAGGATTGCAATGTCCAGGCTGCCCAACATGACCAACCGGGCGGACGTGCCCGAAGGCCTGCTCGACGCGTACGACCAGGTCGCGGGCGACCGCCATGGGACCGTGTCAGGACCGTACGGGGTGTTGCTCCACAGCCCCGAGCTGGCGGTGCGCGGCGCAGCGTTGAGCAACTACCTGCGCTGGGACTCATACATGACCGCCTATCAGCGGGAGCTCGCGATCCTGGTCGCGGCCCGCAAGTTCGATGCGGCCGTGATGTGGGCGGGGCATGTTCGCCTCGGGCGGGACGCAGGGATCGCTGACGAAACCATCGAGCGCATCGCGAACCATCAACCGCTGTCGGAGTTCTCCGCAGAGGACGCCGAGATCGTCGGATACGTGCGGGAGTTGCTCGAAACCAATCGCGTTGCTCAGCCCACATTCGATGCCCTTCGAGCACGGCTGGGGGACAGGGGCATCGTCGATATCACCGGACTGGTGGGCTACTACGCGTTCGTGGCCGCGACACTCAACGCGTTCGAAATCGAGCCCCCGGGGAACGCCGTTCGCCTGCCAGGCTGAGTCGGGCGGCGACATTCGCTCGCCCCGATGGATGTCTATCGACGCATTTGATGATTGCGATTCATTTGCCTGTGCGCCATGCTTCCTCCATTGCGAGACACCTTTCGGAGGGTGGGCATGGCTCAGGGTGCGTTGCACGGACTGGTCGTCATCGAATGCGGGGAAGGGCTGGCAGGGGCGTTTGCCGGGAAGGCGATGGCGGATTTCGGCGCGGACGTCATCAAAGTAGAGTCGCCGGCGGGCGACCCGGCGCGCAGGCGTGGCCCCTTCCCCGGCGACATCCCGGACCCGGAGAAGAGCGGCCAGTTCATCTACCTCAACGCGAACAAGCGCGGAGTCACGCTCGACATGACCGGGCAGCAGGGTCAGGACGATCTTCGGCGCCTGCTTGCCACCGCCGATGTGCTCATCACGGACATGCCGCGCACCGAGTTTCAGGCCTGGGGCCTGGACTATCCCGAGCTTGCGGCCACCAATCCGCGCCTGATCTGGACGGCCGTGACGACGTTCGGGCTCACGGGACCGTACCGGGACTACCGGGGAACCGACCTTGTCGCCTGGCACATGGGCGGGACGGGGTACGGAACGCCGTTCAACGCCGTGAGCGACGCCCCAAACGAACCACCCCTGCGCGGCGGCGGCTACCAGGCCGAGTACCTGGCCGGGTGGACGGCGGCGTCATCGACCATGGTCGCGGTGTTCTACCGGAGGACGTACGGGATCGGGCAGGTGGTGGACGTTTCGCGTGTGGAGGCGGTGGCGAACATGGTGCGGCCAACGTTCGCACTGTATTCCTATGACCGCGAGACCATCCCGGCGCAGCGAGGGAAGAACGCCTCGCCCTGGGTGTTCGCCTGCAAGGACGGCCACATCTCCACTGCCCATGGGCGGGACCACTGGTGGGCGGCCCTCAAGGACCTGATGGGACACCCTGCGTGGGCCGACAATCCCCTGTTCGAAACGCCTGCGCTGCGCCGCACTCATGCCGGGCTCCTGGACCCACAGCTCACCGAGTGGTTCATGGGTCACACGCGCCTGGAGCTGTACGAAATGCTCCAGCCGCGGGGCGTGCCGTGCTTCCCGGTCTTGAGCATCAGCGAAGTGGTTGCGGCGCCGCAATTC
>CAYYSD010000009.1:2681-42483 GCA_964474285.1 uncultured Anaerolineaceae bacterium
CGGGGCACCTTCGTGGAGCAGCCACACCCGGTTGCGGGCAGCATCACGCAGCCGGGCGCGCCCGTGCGCTTTTCGGCGACACCCTGGGAGATTCGACGGCCTGCGCCAACCCTGGGGCAACACAACGAAGAACTGTTGGCAGGGTCGCCGCAGCCAGCGCCGGGCAGGCTCGCCCACGCCGCCGGAGGTGGAGCGTGAACCAGAACACGCCGCTCAAGGGTCTTCGTGTGGTGGACTTTGGCTGGATTCTGAGCGTCCCGCACTGCTGCGCCTGGTTGGGGACCATGGGCGCGGAGGTGATCCGGGTCGAATCGAACATGAGCCTGGACGCCGTCCGGAACGGTACGCCGGCAGACGGCGTGCCCGGACCAAACCGCGGCGCTTCCTTCAACGGGCTGAACTACAGCAAGAAGAGCATCACCCTCAACGTGGCAAGCGAACGCGGCCGGGAGCTGGCCCTTGAGCTCATCAGCGGGGCGGATATCGTGGCGCAGAACTACGCGACGGGTGTGATGGACCGGCTCGGGCTCGGGTATGAACAGCTCCGCGAGGTGAAGCCGGACATCATCATGCTGAGCGGCTCGACACTCGGACTCACCGGCCCGGAGCGGATGTCCAGCGGGTGGGGTCCAAACGTGTGCGCCTACGCCGGATTGCCCTACATCAGTGGATACCGCGGCGGGCCGCCGGCGGACCTGGGCGGAACGTGGCCGGACTACGCCATCGGCACGATGATGGTGTTTTCGCTGCTGGCGGCGCTCCACCATCGCAACCAGACGGGCGAGGGACAGCACATCGAGCTGGCGATGGGCGAAGCGGTGGCAGCGATGATCCCGGAGGCAATCCTCGAGTACACCATGAACGGACGGGAGACGCCGCGCATCGGGAACCGGGACTTCCACATGGCGCCTCACGATGTCTACCCCTGCGCGGGCAATGATCGCTGGGTTGCCATCGAGGTCGCGACGGACGCGCAGTGGCGCGCCATGTGCGGGGTAATGGCCGCGCCCGAACTCGCCACCGACATCCGTTTCGCCACCACGCCCGCGCGGCTGGCGAACGTTGAGGTCCTCGATGCGATCGTGGGGGCATGGACTCGCGAGCGCACGGCCGACCAGGTCATGCACCTGCTCCAGGGGGCGGGCATCGCGGCCGCGCCGGTCATGAGTATCCGCGAGCAGATGAACGACCCGCAGTTTGCGGCGCGGGAGTTCGTCGTGGAGATGGACCACCCGGAGGTGGGGAGGAGGTCTGTCGCCGGGCTTCCGGTGAAGTTCAGCGCGATGCCGCAACTGGCATATGGGCCAGCGCCGTGCCTTGGCGAGCACAACGAGGACGTGTTCGGCGGGATCCTGGGACTGTCAAAAGAAGAGATTGAACGGCTCATGGCCGACAAGGTGATTCACTAAATCGTGCGGCCGGGGGGCCAACAAGCGCATCCTGGCCGCGACCGGAGCGCTCCCGTGCGGGTGTGACCACACCTCCGCGCGAGCGGCCTCACGAAGTCAGGGTGCGGATGAAGAGGAGGGTGGCACTGAGGAGGAGGATGCCCACGACCATGGTCCGGAACTGGGCGGGATTGAGTCGCCGGACGACGACGTTGCCCCCAACGTAGCCGAGCGCCAGGCCGGGCAGACCGGCGGCCACCGCGCGCAGCTCGAATTCGCCAACGCGGTCGCCGAGGACGTAGAGGAAGAGCGTGAAGAGGGAGCTTGCCGTGAAAAACGCGGATAGCGTAGCTCGGAACGGATCCGGGGCCATGCCCTGGTTCTGGAGATGGAGCACAACCGGCGGGCCGTTCATCGACGTGCTGGTGTTGAGGACGCCGCTCACAAAGCCGGTGGCGGCGTCGACGAGGCGGCCCTCCCAGCGGAGGCGGACGCCCCGCCACATCAGGAGCGTCGCGGCCATCACATTGACCGCAAGGAACAGTTGCAAGAGGCGCGCGGAGATCACCTGCAGGACCAGGAGTCCGAAGGGCATGCCTGCGAAGGCGGCAATCATTAGCGGGGCCGCCGTGCGCCAGACAACCTGACGCCGCAATCGCACGAACATGGCCATGAGCCATGAAGCGCCAAGCACGTTGGAGAGGACGACAGCATCCTTCGCGCCAAAGACGAACGCCAGCGGCGGAACGATGAGGAGGGCGAAGCCGAATCCGCTGAGGGTGCCAATGAAGGCGGCCCCGGCGGCGAAGAGGCACACCAGGAGCGCATCGTCGGCAGTCACCAGAGGCACTCTGCGGCCTGCAAACGCAAGGGACCAGATGCCGGACCGGAAGGCTCCGCGGCCGTACAATTTTGGCGCGCCGGGATGCGGGCGCGGAGGGGCCCGGGATGGACTGGTGGCGCATCGTGCATGTCCTTTCGCTCATCTGGCTTGGAGCCGGGCTCGGGGCCACCTATCCGCTGATCCTCAAAGCCTGGGCGACGAAGGACCTGAAGTACCAGATGTACTGCCTGGTCGAGGCGGCGAACAATGAGACGCGCGTGCTGCTCCCGGGCGCCATGGCGAGCGGCATCACCGGCTTCTTCTGGGGCGTCGCGGCTGAATACAACTTCGCCAGGGATGGCTGGCTGGCGGCCCTGACGCTGCTCTACATCCTCTTCTACTTCGTCTGCCTGCCGTTGCTCGGATTCGGGCTGCGCAGGGCGCGGCTGGCTTCGCTGATCGCGCAAAAGAAGGGCGAAGAAACGCCCGAGTTGCGCGCCATCCTGGATGACCGCGTCCCCATCGTCTTTGGCACCGTGCTGGTGCTGAGCGTGCCGTTGCTGGCGTGGCTCGCGATCTTCAAGCCGTTCTAGGGGATTCGCCCCGCGGTTACCTGCGCTTTCCCGCGGAGCATCGCGCGTATGGCAAGCACGCTTCAGGCTTTGCCCATGCGAATCCTCGCGGCACTGGCTGCGCTCGTCCTGGTGGCCTCCATTGCGGCCGCCTGCGGCGCGGGCGGCGAAGAACCGCAGGTCACGCTTCGACTCCTGACACCGACCGCGACCATCGAAGGCACACCGCTTCCGCCGGGCCAGGCCGCGCTCACCCCGACACCGATCCCTCCGCCCGAACTCCTTCTTTCCACCGATGAGGTGTTCCAGGCGGGGACGGTGCTCGCGTCACTCACCGGTTCGGTCTCGGCCGGGAAGATCACGTTCCTGGGACGTTCGTACACGCTCACGAAGGGCGCCCGAAGCATGTACGCGTTCCTCGGCGTGGGCACCGAAGACCCGGTGGGCGAAACGCAGGTGAAGGTGGACTTCACGCTTACGAACGGCACCAGGGGGACGCTTTCGTCGCCAGTCACCGTGCTCAAGACAGCATGGACCGTGGACGCGCTGACGTTCACGGATACGCAGACGAGCCAGCTGCTGGACCCGAAAGTGGTCGAATCCGAGAACAGGCTCCTTGAGCAAATGTACCGGACGATGACCCCTGAAAAGCTCTGGGACTCGGCGTGGCAGATGCCGGCAAACGCCGTGCTCACGGCCCGCTTCGGAGAACAGCGTTCAGTGAACGGCGGCCCGCCGTCCGGTCACCACGGCGGCACCGACCTTGGCGCGAACGAAGGGACGCCGGTGTATGCGACGAACAAGGGCAAAGTGATCATGGCGCGACAGCTCAACCTGCGCGGCAACATGATCATCATCGACCACGGCGGAGGTGTGCTCTCGGGCTACGGGCACATGGCAGACTTCGCCGTCGCGGAGGGCAAGGTGGTGGAGGCGGGAGAACTCATCGGCCACGTGGGAAACACCGGACTCTCGACCGGGCCGCACCTGCACTGGGAGATCTCGATCGCCGGGATCCTGGTCGATGCGCTTCGCTTCGTGGACGGCACGAACGGCTTTTGAGCCGACCCAACCTCAGTTCGTGATGACCAGGTCGTCGACGATGACCGTGGTGATCTGATCCAGCACTCCGCGAAGGCCGTACTCGATCCGGACCGGGTGACCAAGGTACTGGTCATACATCACGTCGACGAAGAAGTCACCGGGGAACGGCGACGGCTGAAGCGGGACGTTCGCCTGCTTCGTGCGGATGAGTTCGAACAGTTTCGCGACGGTGTAGTCGGCGGCCTTGAACGGCGGGCAGGTGATGAGATCCGGGCCGAGAGTGCAGCGCGAGTGGATGTCGCCGGCGATGCCTCCCGTGACGTAAACGGTGTGCGTCTCGACGATCGGATAGGTGTTGAGGACGATGGTGATGCGGTAGTTCGGGCTGCCAAACTGGGCCCAGCGCGCCTCGGCGGCGGCAAGGTCGCCCTGGTGGACGCCGGCATAGCCGTCACGCGCGACGTACGGCACCCGCCAGTGGAACGGGAGCTGGCTGGGGACGCCAAGGGCTTCCGCATGGTCGGAGGAGCGGCCCGTAACGAGCACGGAGCCGAGGACGGCAAGGGCCGAAAGGGAAGCCACGAAAAAACGGCGCATCCGCAAAGACTAGCCGACGGGCGGATTATAGGAGGTCAAGCGGTCGAATTGAAACGCTTACGGCAAGGCCGTATCGTGCGGATCGGTTCGACGCCGGGGTGGATGACGATGGTAGCTCTTGCCCATGAAGTACTTTCGCAGGCGGACGCGGTGGCAAGGGCCCGCGAGCTCGCACGCAAGTTTGCGTCTACCGCTGCCCAGTACGACGAGACGGCCGAGTTTCCCTTCGCCAATTTCGATGACCTCCACGCGGCCGGGCTGCTGAACCTGACGATCCCGAAGTCTGCCGGGGGCCACGGACAGGGCCTGGAGACCGCTTGCCGCGTAATCGCAGAGATCGCATCGGGGGAGCCGTCAACAGCCCTCGTAATGGCGATGCACCTGATCTACCACGCCGCTCCGCGAATGCAGAACAGCTGGAACCCGGATGTGGTCGCACGGATGCAGCGCGATTCCATCGAGGGCGTGGCGCTGATCAACGTGATGCGCGTGGAGCCCGAACTCGGCACACCGGCACGCGGCGGGCTGCCGGCCACAATCGGGACCCGGACCGCCAACGGCTGGCGAGTCAACGGTCACAAGCTCTATTCGACCGGCAGCCCGCTGCTGAAGTACTTCCTCACGTGGGGACGCACCGACGAAAATCCGCCCCGCATCGGATGGTTCGTCATCCCGCGGGGGACGCCCGGCATGCGCATCGAAGAGACATGGAACCACATGGGCATGCGGGCCACGGGGAGCCATGACCTCATCCTGGAGGACGCGGAGATCCCGGAGGAGCTGGGGATGGACCTCCGGACGCAGGCAGAGTGGCTGGCGGGCGACCCGGGCTCCGGTGTGTGGAACAACCTGGTCCTGGCTTCGCTCTACTCGGGCATCGCACACGCGGCGCGCGATTGGCTGGCGAAATACCTGCACGAGCGGGTTCCGACGAACCTCGGCGCGTCGCTGGCAACGCTGCCGCGAATGCAGGCGGCAATGGGCGAAATCGAAACGCTCCTGTTCACGAACGACCGGTTGCTCTACGGGCTGGCGGCCGAGGTGGACAGGGATGGAGCAAGTGCTGTCCCACCGTTGCAGACATCAATGGCAAAGTCAGTTGCGACGAACAACGCAGTCAAGGCGGTGGATATCGCCATGAGCCTGGTGGGCAACCCGGGGCTTTCGCGGAGCAACGACCTCGAACGCCATCACCGCGACGTGCTCTGCAGCCGCATCCACATGCCGCAGGACGACATCGTGATGTTGAACGCCGGCAAGGCTGCCCTCGGCGTCAAATAGGACACATCGCGGGCCTTCCCGCGGAAAGGCGCGTCATGGCTGTCGAATTCATCGGGATGATCGGCTCGAGGCTGGGGTCCGAACTCGACGGCGTGGGCACGTCCCTCATCGGCGGCCACGTGGACCGGGACTTCGTGACCAGGTTCGCGCGCGCGCACGAAGACGCCGGGTTCGACCGTGTACTCATCGGGTACGGGTCGTCGGGGCCGGACGGGTTCAGCGTCGCGTCGTATGTCGCTTCCGTGACGGACCGGCTGAAGTTCCTCATCGCCCACCGGCCCGGGTTTGTCGTTCCAACGCTCGCCGCGCGCAAGGTGGCCACGCTGGACCAATTCACGGCGGGCCGTATCGCGATCCACATCATCACCGGCGGCTCGGATGCCGAGATGCAGCGCGACGGCGATTGGTACGGCCATGACGACCGCTACCGCCGAACGGACGAATACCTTGAGGTGATGAAGCGGACCTGGACTTCGGATGAGCCGTTCGACCACGAGGGCGAGTTCTACCACTTCGCAAAGGCCTTCAGCGAAGTCAAGCCCTACCAGAAGCCGCACGTCCCGCTCTACTTCGGGGGGCTCTCGGGGCCGGCGGTGCCGGTCGGCGCGCGTCACGCCGATGTCTACGCGATGTGGGGTGAGCCGGTCGCGTCGGTGCAGGCGCAGCTCAAGGAGGTCCGCGACCTCGCAGCCCAGTGGGGTCGAAAGCCTGGCTTCAGCGTGTCGTTCCGTCCCATCCTGGCTGCGAACGAAGAAGCCGCGTGGGAGAAGGCGCGCAACTACCTCGAACGCATCGTGGCCCTGCGCGGGGGAGTGATCCCGAAGTACAACCCCGAGGCGGTGGGGTCGCAACGGCTGTTGGGGCTGGCCGACGAGTCCGAAGTCCACGACGACCGGCTGTGGACGGCCATCGCCAAAGCTGTCGGAGCTTCGGGCAACACGACGGCGCTCGTGGGGACGCCGGAACAGGTCTGCGAATCGATGCTCAAGTACTACGACGTTGGCGTGACGACACTCCTCATCCGCGGGTTCGAGCCACTCATCGACGCCGAGGACTATGGCAAGGAATTGATCCCCATGGTGCGGGCTGAGGTGGCCAAGCGGGACAGGGCGGCCCTCGCAGCGACCTGACGGCGGGGTCAATCACAAGCCGAGCCTCTGCTACGCTTTCATCCATGCGCGTTCTTGCGATCGAGTCTTCCTGCGATGAAACCGCCGCCGCCGTCGTCGTTGACGGGCGAGTGGCGCGTTCATCGATCGTGGCCAGCCAGGTGGACCTGCATGCGAAGTACGGCGGGGTGGTGCCAGAGGTCGCGAGCCGCCAGCACCTCCTCAAGATCATCCCCGTGATCAAGGAAGCGCTGGAGGCAGCCGAGTGCACGCTGGACGACATCGACGCCGTTGCGGGGACTCGGGGACCGGGGCTCGCAGGCTCACTGCTGGTGGGATACAACGCCGCAAAGGCGATCGCTTTCGGACGGGAACTGCCGTTCCTCGGGGTGAATCACCTCGAGGGTCACATCTACGCGAACTGGCTGGTCGAAGGCGAAGAGCCACGATTCCCGGCGCTGTGCCTTGTGGTCTCGGGTGGCCACACCGACCTCGTGTTCATGCGCAAGCACGGCCACTACGAGCGCCTCGGGGGCACGCGCGACGATGCCGCGGGCGAGGCATTCGACAAGGTTGGACGGTTGCTCGGCCTGCCATTCCCCGGTGGCCCCCACGTCGCCAGAGCGGCGGAACAGGGCGAACGATCATCGTTGCAACTCCCGCGGGCGTGGATGCCCGGGACGTTCGACTTCAGCTTTAGCGGCCTGAAAACGGCGGTTTTGCACACGACGCAGCGCGAGAAGTACGACGTCCCAACCATCGCCTGGGAGTTCCAGGAGGCGGTCGTAGATGTGCTGGCGGGGAAGACGAGCCGGCTGGCACGCGAGCTTGGCGCGGCGGAAGTGCTCGTGGCTGGCGGCGTGGCCGCCAACGCCCGCCTGCGCGAAGAGTTGCGGCGGCGCTGCCCAGTGCCGGTACGCATCCCTCCGCCGAAGTTCTGCACCGACAACGCGGCGATGATCGGCGCGGCGGCCGGCCACCGGCTGGCACTGGGCGAACGCAGCCCGCTGGACGAGGACATCTTCACGACGAACAACTGGGCGAGGGCCTCCGCGCGTTCGTAGTCGTTCGAAGCTGGAGGGCTGGAGTGCACGTTCAAGAACTGTTCGACCTGACGGGGAAGGTCGCGATCGTGACCGGAGGGTCCCGCGGACTCGGCCTGGAGATCGCGGAGGGCCTGGGTGAGGCGGGCGCAAGCCTCGTCATCACGGGGCGGCGAAGGCAGTGGTTGGACCCCGCCGGGGCGGCGCTGCGTGAGCGCGGGTTCGCGGTGGTTGCCGTGGAGGCAGAAGTAGCCGAGCCGGAGGGCGTGACCCGGACGCTGGAGGCGGCGCACGAAACCTTCGGCGGCGTGGACATCCTGATCAACAACGCCGGGATGACGTGGGGTGCCCCGTCGCTGGAGTACCCTCTGGAGCAGTGGCGGCGGGTGCTCGACGTGAACCTGACGGGCGCGTGGCTGATGAGCCAGGCAGCGGCGCCGCTGATGATCGAACGCGGCGGCGGCCGGATCGTGAACGTGAGTTCGATCATGGGACAGGTCGGGATCGCGCCGGAGATCCAGGACACCGTGGCCTACAACGCCAGCAAAGGCGGACTGGAAGCGTTGACCCGCGACATGGCAGTGAAATGGGCCCGGCACAACATCGGCGTAAACGCTGTCGCGCCCGGTTTCTTCCCGACGCGGATGACGGAGGGGCTGATCCGGACCGTGGAGGAGCGGATGCGCGCGGTATCGCCGATGGAACGCATCGGGCGCGAGGGTGAGCTCAAGGGAGCGGTCGTTTTCCTGGCTTCACCTGCATCGAGTTTCATCACTGGCCAGGTGCTCAACGTGGACGGCGGCACCACGATCTGGTGAGTGTCACGCCGGAAGCGCTGGGGACAGAGCGAAGGTAGGGCAAGAACAGCCGCGCACATCGACTCTGTAGAATGCCGGCACTCACTCTGTGAAGGTGCCGCATGCAACTCCATCTGACCATCGATATCCGCGCCGTAGTTGTCGGCTGTCTCGTGATGCTCGTGGCGGTCGGCCTGGTCACACCCCTGGCTCTAACACTGGCCGACGGAGGCGAGCCGGGCGAACGGTCCGCCGCGAAGGCACTGACGCTTGGAACCACCTTCACCTATCAGGGGCGGCTGGATACGGCGACCGGACCGGCCAACGGCATGCACGACTTCCAGTTCCGGCTCTACGACGACGCTCTCGCCACAACCCAGACCGCCGGGACCACCGTCGTGGCACGGACTCTCCCGGTCGCCGATGGCATCTTCACCGCCGACATTGACTTCGGCGCCGTGCCTTTCGACGGCACCCAACGCTACCTCGAAGTGCGGGTCAAGGCGTCGGGGCCCGGCGGGTTCTCGATCATGGACCCCCTTCAGCCGCTGACGGTAACACCACAGGCAATCTTCGCGATGAAGGCGGGCGAGGCCGCGGTCGCCGGAACCGCAGGTTCCGCGCCATGGACCGGAATCAGCGGTGTGCCCGCGACCTTCCAGGACAACCTGGACAACGATACCCTGGCTTCGTTGGGCTGCGTCGAAGGCAAGATCGCCAAGTTCCTGTCCGGCGGCTGGAGCTGTGCCGACGACAACATTGGCGCTCCACCACTCGTCTACAGCGCGGGTACCGGCCTGACGTTGACAGCCAACCAGTTCTCCGTCCAATTCCTTGGAACGGGCGCCGTCAACGGCACGGCCGCGACCGCCGCGAGAAGCAACCACACGCACCTCGGCCAGAAGTGGACAAGCTCAGGCGTCACCGGGTCGATTTACGGACTGGAGGTCGAGGCAACGATCGGGGGGATCCAGGGCCGCACGACCGGCGGCAACTATGGAGTCTTTGGGCAAGGGACCATCGCGGGGGGCACCTACGGCCAGGCTACTTCGGGAGTGGGAACGACAGGACAGAGTCAAACCGGTTACGGCGTGCTCGGAACCAGCACTTCTAACTACGGGGTCCATGGGATCAGTTCCACGAACTGGGCAATCTACGGCGAAACCTTCGGCGCCAATGACGCGATCGTCGGTAAGGGTGGCTCAGGGTTCGCCGGGATCCTGGGGCTTTCGCGGAATGGAGCGAACACCGGTTGGGGCGGCTATTTCGTCGGCAATCTAGGCGTGGAGGGTTCGTACCCTTCCTCTTCGGATGTCCGGCTGAAACACGACATCGCATCCGTAAGGGATGGCCTGGATGCCGTTCGGCAACTGCGACCCGTGCAGTTCGCATGGAATGGGGACGCCGACGGCCGGATGCACATGGGCTTCCTGGCGCAGGATGTGCAGGAGGTCTTCCCGGACCTCGTCGTCGAAGGGCGCAACGGGATGTTGATGCTGGAATACACCGGCATCATACCGGTGCTGACAAAGGCGATTCAGGAGCAGCAAGCGCAGATTGAAGCGTTGACGGCCCCCGGTTGGGCACGCACGGCTCCGGACGAGGCGCCCGTGACTCCAGCACCGCGGCGAGAGGCCAGTGGACGGCCGGCAGCGGCCCTTTGGGCCATCGCGGGAGCTGTGGGACTCCTCGCCGTCGCCATCTTTTCGCGAGGCCCCGTTGCGGCACGAGGCGCCAACAGTGATCGTTCGACCCAACGGCCAGACGCGAACTAGAATGAGGCAATCGCGGCCGTTCGCGCCGCGTCTGCACGCCAGGAGTTCACCGGTGCCGGTCAAGTATCTGCAGGAACAGCGTCACCAGGGCACGGTTGCCGAGATCGCCCGCGTGAAATTTCCCTTCCCCAACGCCGAACACCCGGACATGGAGACGCTGACCAACGAGCCCAGGCGCGCTATCTCCGTCGGCGAGCACAACGGAAAGCCGGTCTACCCGGACATCGTCGTGGTCCGGCGGCCCGGTCAGTGGCTCTTGCTCATGGCCGAGGTCGAGACGGCCGACACCATCAACGATGACACAGCCCAGAACAAGTGGCTGCCGGCCTCGCTCGTGGGCGACCTCCTGATCTACGTCCCGGCGGGCCATGTGCCAGAGACGAAGAAGCTCTGCAAGAAGCACGGGATTAAGCCCAAGGGCATCCGCACCTGGCGCTTCCGGCCCGTCTGGGGCCTGGATGTGTCCGAGGCCTGAACCCCGTTCGGGAAGGGGCCCCGGCGTCTATGCGCGGCCTGTTCATCCAGCCATTCCACGGCGGCAGCCATCGCGCCTTCAGTGAGGGCCTCTTCCGCCACTCACGGCACGACTTCGAACTCCTCGCATTGCCGGAGGGCGAATGGCGGCAGCGCATGCGCCGGGGAGCACAGGAACTCGCCGCACAGTCCAGCCAGGTGCCGGGCAATTTCGACTTCATCGTAGCGACGGACATGCTCGACCTGCCCGCGTTCCTGGCACTGATGCGACGGCGGTTCGGGGACACACCGGTACTGCTGTACATGCACGAAAACCAGTTCACCTATCCGCGCATCCGCGGGACGAAACTCAACTCGTGGTTCGGCCAGATCAACTACCTGTCTGCGCTGGCAGCGGACCGGGTGGCGTTCAACTCGGCCTACCACCGCGACGACTTCCTGGGGGCGCTGCAGGAACTGGCGCGGACGCCGAACAACTGGCTGATGCCGGAATCCATCGACGCCATCGCGGCGAAGAGTTGCGTGCTGCCCGTGGGCGTCGAGCTCGGGTGGCTGGAGGCTTTCCGTCCGGCCGAGCTGCGCGTGGGGCCACCGCTGCTCCTGTGGGCGCACCGCTGGGAATTCGACAAGGCGCCCGACGTGTTCGTGCGAGCAATCGAACGGCTGCACGCGACGGGCTTACCCTTTGAAATCGCGGTCGCGGGCGAGCCCGGAGTGAATCCCCACCCGGCGCTGGTGTCGGTGCCCGGCGGGCCATTGGGGACGAGACTGAGGCACTTTGGCCACGTCGAACGGCGCGAGGACTTCGCGCGCCTGCTCTGGGAGGCACGGGTGGCGGTGAGTACGACGCGGCACGAATTCTTCGGCGTGGGGATGGTGGAAGCCATGGCGTGCGAGTGCGTGCCCATCGCCCCGCGGCGGTACAACTACCCCGCGTTGGCCCCGCCCGAGTGGCACGACGACCTGCTGTGGGAAGACGAAGGCGAGCTCTTTGACCTCCTCGTGCGCCGCGTGACAGCGCCGCCGGACCCTGGAATGACAGAGGCCGTGCGAGCTTCCGCGCTCCGATTCGACTGGAGCGCCGTGGGACCCTTGTGGGATGCGGCACTGGAAGAACTGGCCGCCCCGTCCTGATGTGATGTAACGGCGAAGACCGCAATCACGGGGCGGTGATCGCTCTCATCGCCCCGGCCCTCGGCGTGCCGGATGGGCCGGAGTTTGCGGCCGCCGTTGGGCCATGTGGTCGCGGTTCCACGGCCGGCGGATTCGGGGGCGGGTACGAATCCGGCGCGCCTTTGAACTCCGCAATGAGCGCGAGACGCACCCGGCCGCCGAACGCGAAGAACCTTACTGCCCGCCACGCCATCACGTTGACATTACGCTGGACCCCGTCAGGGAGCGTGCTCCCAATCGAGCATCATGACGTCGATTTCGTCCCCGGGTTCAGCGCCGGCAACGTCTTCCGGGATGACGGTGAGGGCGTTGGCGGCGCTCATGCTGGTGAGAATGCCGCTGCCCTGCGGGCCGGTGAGCGAGGCACGGTAGCGGCCGTCCTCGCCCATGCTGACAATGCAGCGGGCATAAAAGCGGCGGCCGTCCTCGTTGACCACCCGATGCTCGGTCACCGCGCGAATCACCGGGCGCTCCCAATCGGAGCGACCGAGCATCCGGAAGATCGCCGGGCGGCCGAAGAGTTCGAACGAGACCATCGAGCTCACCGGGTTGCCGGGCAAGCCCAGGTGGGGGACGGGACGGCCGGAGGGCGTGCGAAACGCCCCGAAGGCGAGCGGCTTGCCGGGCCGCATGCAGACTGTCCAGAAGTCGATGTCGCCCTCCGTCACGAGGACATCTTTGACGACGTCGAAATCACCGCGGGAAACGCCCGCGCTGGTGACGATCATGTCTGCGTCGAACCCTGTGCGGAGCTTCGCCGTGAGATCCTCGACAGTGTCGCGGGCAATGCCAAGGAGGCGCGGAAGGCCGCCGCACTTCGCGACCATCGCGGCGATGCTCTGGGCATTGGCATCGTAGATACGGCCCGGAAGGAGGGGCTCGCCGGGCGGGGTGACTTCGTCGCCGGTGGAGAGGATCGCGACGACCGGGCGGCGAATGACGGCCGCCTCGGCCAGGCCGACGGACGCCAGGACGCCGAGTTCCGACGGACGGAGGACGCGGCCCGCGGGGATGACGACCTGCCCGGCGTGGACGTCTTCGGCGCGGCTGCGGATGTTGGCGCCCGGGCGGGCGGCCTTGAAGATGCTCACCCGGCCAGTCTTCACCGGGCGTTCACCGGCGGCGCGGAAAGGCTCATCGGTCTCTTCGAAAGGAACGATAGCGTCGGCCCCGGGAGGAAGTGGCGCGCCGGTCATGATCCGGACGGCCTCGCCCGGACCGACCGGTGTATCCAGCACGTAGCCGGCGGCCAGGTCGGCGACCACGCGGAGTTCACGGGGCGCCGCTTCGCTGGAGCCGTCGGTGTCGGCGGCCCGGACGGCATACCCGTCCATGGCAGTGTTGTCGCGCTGGGGGATATCAAAGGGCGCGACGACATCCTCGGCCAACACCTGACCGAGAGCATGGAGCAGCGGGACACGTTCGATGCCGAGAGGGGCGAAGTGGCGGAGGATGCGCTCGCGCGCCTCCTCGACGCTGATCATGGCGGCCGGCGTGAACATCTCGTGCCCTCTCCTCGTCTGCCCCAGGGTTGGCGTTCCAGCTTAGCAGGAGCCAGGCAACGACCGGTCAATACGCCCGTGCGGCGCGTTGCGCCCACGCTCGGAGCAGGTCGTCGTCAGCAAGGACTTCAGCCGGGACCTCGAAGTTGCGGTCCACCGTCCGTTTGCCGCGGGAACGGCCTGGAGGCGGTTGCAGGGCGACGCTTCCGCGGGCGACGTACTCCGCGCGACTCGCGTCGTCGGTACGAAAGTAAAGGTGGCCTTCGAAGACCGTTCCGAAAAAGCGGCCGTCGAGCCAAAACCCGTGGCCGCCAAACAACGCCCGGCAGGTGACAGGCAGCGGCCGGAGGCGCGCAAGGACGGCGTCACGGAGGGCCTCGTCGGCCACGGCGTCAGGCCAGGCGCACGGCCAGGCAGGTGGTGGTGCGCTGCACGCCGGAGACCTTCTGGATGGCCTCCGTGATCGCATTGCCCAGCGTGTCCAGGTCATCCGCCTCGAGCTGGACGATGACGTCGTAGGGCCCGGTGACGGTATCCACCGCGGCGACTTTGGAGCCCGGGTAGGAAAAGGTCTGGATGGCGGCGCCAACAGCTTTGGCCTTGCCGACGTCAGTCTCGATGAGCACGTATCCGCGGACGGCCATGGCGTCCCTCCACCCTTGAAGTCGCTGGCATCATTGATGTTCGCGCGATCGGGTGTCAAGGAGCGGCGGAAGTTCAGGAAGGGGCGACGGGCAGGGTGTATTCGAGGCGAGCCTCTCCTGCCGGGGCCCCAGGAACGACCGCTACCGGGAGAACGAACTCGACCTGCTGGATGTAGCAAAGGGCCTGTTCATCTTTGCGGCAGTAATAGACGGCTCCGGTAGCCGTGAGCGTCGACGAACCGGGACCAAAGCGAGCAGGAATCGACACCTCGATCGATGGTTCATCACTCGACCAGGCGATGGCGCGCTCGCCGGGCTCGATGACGGCGGGGTTCGCCGCGGTGAGGTCGAGCCGCGACGGCGCCTGGCTGTTGAGCGCATGACCGGCAGGAGTCTTGAATACGAGGCGAAGCGTACCCTCGCCCGGCGCGACACGTTGCACCGGGAGTTCGACCCTCGTGACGCGCCCCTGCGCGGAGGCGGCGACGGAAACATTGGAAAGCCGAAGGGTCGAGAGTTCGCCGCTGGACAGGTCCAGGACGCGGATGAGGTGGTTGTTCTGGTCGGCGACGAATACGCGGTTCCCGGACCCGGACACGCCCACAGGCTCGTCGAGGAGCGCAGCCTCTCCGCGGCCATCGGACCAGCCGCGTTCGCTGCTGCCCGCGACCGTTGTGACTTCACGCGTGAGGAGGTTGATGGCACGCAGTTTGTGGTTGTAGGTGTCGGCGATGATCAGGCGGCCCCCGGCGAGGGCGATGCCCTGGGGGTGCTGCAGCTTCGCTTCGAGGCCCTGGCCGTCTTCGTCGCCGTAGTCGAACAGGCCGGTCCCTACAAGGGTCTTGACTTCGCCGTTACCCGAGAGAGCGACGCGTCGAACGGCGCTGCTTTCGGGGTCTACCCAGTAGAGGTTGTCGCCATCCGTGGTGAGGCCGCTGGGCTGGGCGAGGGTGGCGAAGCGGAGGCGGTCTCCGTCGGCGATGCCTTCGCGGCTGGTCCCGGCAAAAGCGGCAACTTGACCCGATGCGAGGTCCATGCGCCAGATCTGGTGGACTCCTGCCATCGAGATGAACAGCGCGTCGCCCGTGACGAGCACGTCCCAGGGCGAGGCGAGCGGGGTTGACTTCGCCGGCGCGTTCGCTGCCGGGAGGCGCGTGAGCTGCTGGCCCGTGCCCGCGATGGTGGTCACACGCCAGGTTGTCGTGTCGATCGCCCGGATGGCGTGGTTGCGCGTGTCGGCCACGTAGAGCGTGCGACCGTCCGGAGAAAGAGCGAGGCCCTGGGGCTGGCGGAAGGTCGCCTCGCCGGCGGCGCCATCGGCAAAGCCTTCTTTGCCCGTGCCGATGGCCTGGTCGAGACGCCCATCGAGCGACGAGACCAGGATGCGGTTGTTCCCGGCATCGGCGATGAAGAGGCGGTCGCGTGAGACATCCGGCAACGCCTTCGAAGGGTAGGAAAGGACGGTGGATGCCGTTTGGGCGCTCAGAGCGAGCGGAAACGGGGTGCGATCGACGGCGCCCTGGAGGTCGAACTCCGCGATGAGCGAAGCAAGGATGGGCTGGAACAGAGAGTACACGCCTTCCCCGGAGTGGCCGCCTACGAGCTTGCCGGCCGGGTCGATCAGGACAAGCGTGGGCCATGCGTTCGCACCGTAGGCATCCCAGGCGGCGAAATCCGGGTCATTCACGACCGGGTGTTCGAGCCCGAAGCGGTCGATAGCCTGGCGAATGCTCTCGTCGTCGTGCTCCGTAGCGTACTTGCCGGAATGGACACCGATCACGACCAGGGCATCGCCGAATTCGGCCTCGAGGCGTTTGAGGTCGGGGATGATGTGCTGGCAGTTGATGCAGCCCAGCGTCCAGAAGTCGAGCAGGACGACTTTGCCCCGCAGCGTCCTGAGCGTGGGGGGAGACTGCACGTTGAACCAGTCCAGCCCGCCGGGGAAGTCCGGCGCCGGTTCCTTGCCCGCCCAGGATCGCGTTGGGCTCGTGGGACTGCCTCCTTCGCCGCCGGACGCTGACTTCGAACCCCCGCCGCCCGTGCATGCGGACGCAAGCATCATCGCCACGAGGCAAACGGCTGCAACCATCGTAGCGTGTCGGGGACGTGGCCATAGGTTCACGCCTGCCATCGTAGGCGAGGCCACACCGGACCGCCTTTACGGGCCGCTTACGGGGACAGCCGCGATCAGAATTCCAGGTCGAGACTGATGTCGAGCGACGGGGCGCTATGGGTGAGGGCGCCGACGGAAACGGCATCCACACCGCTTTCCGCTGCCGCCCGGACGGTCCCGAGGTTGATCCCGCCACTTGCTTCGAGCCTGGCCCGGCCGGCGGTGCGCTTCACGGCCTCGGCCATGAGGTCCGGCGCCATATTGTCGAGCAGCACCCACTCGGGATTGGCAGCAAGGGCCGCATCGAGCTGCGACAGGCGATCGATTTCAATCTCAATGCCCATTCCCGGGTGCTTCGCGCGGATGGTCGCGGCGATGTCCGCGAGCGAGGTGCTCGCGCGGGCCGCGGCCTGGAGGTGGTTGTCCTTGAGCATGACCATCGAGGCGAGGTCGCGGCGGTGGTTCGTGCCGCCGCCACACCGGACGGCATACTTCTCCAGGTCGCGCAGTCCCGGCGTCGTCTTACGCGTATCCAGGATGACGGCCTTCGTCCCGGCGACCGCGTCGACGAACTGGCGTGTGAGTGTTGCGACGCCGCTCAGCCGTTGGACGAAGTTCAGCGCAACGCGTTCGGCCTGGAGGAGACCTTGCACCGGACCGCTGATCTCCGCAAGGACGGCCCCGCCTTCGAACCACTCTCCGTCGTGGACGTGCCAGTCGATGCGGATGCGGGGATCGACCTGCGCGAAGGCCTCGGCCACGGTGAGTGCGCCGCCGAGCACCCCATTGTCTTTGCCAAGCAGCTTCGCGGTGCCAAAGAGGTCGGCCGGAACGGAGTTGAGTGTGGAGACATCGTCGAAGGCGCGGTCTTCGGCGAGCGCGAGGGCTACGCTACGGGCGACTGCCGCAGCTGGCGGCGCATCAATCACGGCGGAACACCTGCCGGCGCTGCCAGCGGACGTCATCGCGCTCGGGAAAGTCGCTGCGGTAGTGGGCGCCGCGGCTCTCGGTGCGAGCCAGCGCGGCCGTGAGCATGAGGCGGCCTAACAGCGCAACCTGGCGGCCCTCGTGCCACTCACGGGTGGGTGCGGGGGCGGGCGCCCCAAGCCTGTCGAGCGCGCCGAGAGCGGCCCGAAGCCCGTCGCCGTTGCGTTCAATGCCGCCGTGCGCCCACATGATCTCCTGGACTTCCGCGGGGCGGGAGCTGCGGGTTGCGATGCTTAGCGCCTGCGCGTCCGCCGTTTCCGGGGCGAAACCGCCTTCGCCGGATGCGATGTGTTCGACGACGCGCTTCCCGAACACGACCGTCTCCATGAGGGAGTTGGATGCGAGGCGGTTGGCGCCGTGGACGCCGGTGCAGGCGACCTCTCCGCAGGCGTAGAGTCCGGGCAGCGTCGTTCGCCCGTGGATGTCGGTGCGGACGCCACCCATCAGGTAGTGGGCTGCGGGAGCGACGGGGATGAGGTCTTTGGCCATGTCGATTCCCATGCCACGGCAGAAGGCATAGATGCCCGGAAAACGCGCCGCAAGGTTGACGCTGGTCATTCCGCTGCAATCGAGGCCCACGTGGTCGGTGTGATGGGCCCGCATCTCCGCAACGATTGCCCGGGCCACCACGTCGCGCGGGGCAAGATCCGCGAGTTCGTGGTAGCGAGGCATGAAGGCCTTGCCCCTGGCGTTGCGGAGGACGGCCCCGTCGCCGCGGACAGCCTCGGAGATCAGAAAGGGCTCGGCCCCTTCCTTGCGGAAGGCGGTGGGATGGAACTGGTAGAACTCGATGTCGGCGATCTCGGCGCCGGCTTCGAAAGCAAGGGCGACGCCGTCGCCGGTCGCAACGGACGGGTTCGTCGTATAGCGGAAGAGCTGACCGGCCCCACCCGTGGCGAGGACCACCGCGCCAGCTTCGTGGACCTCGGTGGCGCCGTTGCGGAGGTTGATCGCTTCGACGCCCGTAACCTGTCCTCTTTCGATGATGAGGCGCGTGGCGAGGGTGAAATCGAGGACGCGGATGCGCGCAGCCTGGACCGCTTCGCCGAGGGCGGTCTCGATCGCGGCGCCCGTGCGGTCGCCGCCGGCGTGAAGGATGCGCGACTGGCTGTGAGCCGCTTCACGGCCGAGCGCAACTTCACCGCCCAGGGAATCGAAGCTCACCCCGTATTCGACCAGGTCACGGATACGGCCGGGGGCTTCGCCGCAGAGAACGCTTGCAGCGGATTCATCCACCAGCCCGGCGCCGGCGGCCACCGTGTCTGCCAGGTGCTGCTCCACCGAGTCGAGCGGACCGACCGCCGCTGCGATCCCGCCCTGCGCCCAGCGCGTGTTGCAGTCATCGATGCTGCCCTTCGTGAGCACGGTAATCGGCCCGAGTTCGCGCGCTTCGAGGGCCACGAACAGGCCGGAGATTCCGCTCCCGATGACGACGATAGGCCTGCCGTGCTGGGCTGCCGGAGAGACTGGCGAGTGCGGCATGGGAGTTAGTGTACAACATACACTAACTCGGATCGCAACGAGCGTCTGAGGCGCGAGCGGTTTACACTTTCGGCGGCCCGGCCCCACGCCGAATCCCTCCACCGGAGACCAATCTTGGCCATCCTGCCCATCGTCCGCGCCGGGCACCCGGTGCTTCGCGAAAAGGCTCGCCGTGTGCGCACGATCGACAGTTCGATCCACAAGCTCATCGAGGACATGTGGGAAACGATGTATGACGCGCCCGGTGTGGGCCTGGCGGCGCCGCAGATCGGAGTCGCCCTGCGCGTCATCGTCATCGATACCCACGACCACGAACCGATCGCGCTGCTGAATCCGGAGATCGTGAAGCGCTCGGGCGAACGGCGCGTGGACGAAGGTTGCCTTTCCGTGCCGGGCTTCCGCGGTGAAATCACGCGCTCCGTGAAGGTGCTGGCCAAGGGCATCGACCCGCGCACAGGCAAAGAGGTGCGCGTCAAGAGCGAGGATGACCTCTTCGCGGAGGCGCTGGAACACGAAATCGACCACATCAACGGGATTCTCTACATCGATTACCTGTCCGGTCCGGACGCGCTCATCCCCATGAGCGATGCGCCGGAGGTGACCGGGAAGCGTTGAGGCCGCCGATCCACTCTTTTCGAACACGAACGGCGCGCACGACGCGAGCCGTCCCCCAGGAGGCCGCCGGTGATCATTGAACACATCCACGGGAGCGAAATCCTCGATTCCCGCGGGAACCCCACGGTCTCCGTGACCGTTCAGCTGGACGATGGGAGCGTCGGCGTAGCGGCCGTGCCTTCGGGGGCGTCGACGGGAGCGCACGAGGCTGTGGAACTGCGCGACGGCGATTCCCGGCGCTATGGCGGCAAGGGCGTGCTCAAGGCGATCAAGGCGATCGACGAAATCGAGGAACTGCTTTCGGGCGTCCCGGCGACTGAGCAGCGGACGATCGATCGCGCGATGTGCGATATCGATGGGACACCGAACAAGAGCCGGCTGGGGGCGAACGCCATCCTGGGCGTCTCCCTTGCGGTGGCGCGGGCAGCGGCCGAGTCGGCCGGGCTTCCGCTCTACCGCTACCTCGGCGGCCCGAACGTCCACCGGCTGCCGGTGCCCATGTTCAACATCCTGAACGGCGGCAAGCATGCCGAGGATTCGACCGACTTCCAGGAATTCATGGTCATGCCCGTGGGCGCCGAGACCTATGCGAACGGGCTTCGCATGGGCGTCGAGATCTATCACGCCCTCAAGACGATCCTGCACGACCGGAAGCTGAGCACGACGGTGGGCGACGAAGGCGGGTTCGCGCCATCGCTTCCGGGCAATGAAGACGCCGTACAGGTCGTCGTTGAAGCGATCGAGCGGGCGGGGTATAAGCCCGGCGAAGATGCGGTGATCGCCCTCGACCCCGCCTCCACCGAACTCTACGTGAACGGGCGTTATGTCCTTGCCAGGGAAGGACGGGCGCTTTCGAGCGATGAGATGATCGCGCATTGGGCCTCCTGGATCGCGAAGTACCCGATCCGTTCGATCGAAGATGGGCTGGCGGAAGACGACTGGGATGCGTGGACCGCACTGACGGCCCAGGCGGGCGAGCACTGCCAACTCGTGGGCGATGACCTGCTCGTCACGAACCCGGTGCGCATCCGGCGGGCGATCAGCGCGAAGGCGGCGAACAGCGTGCTCGTGAAGCTCAACCAGATCGGAACGCTGAGCGAGACACTGGACGCGATCGAGGCCGCGCGATCGGCCGGCTGGACGGCCGTCATCAGCCATCGTTCAGGCGAGACCGAAGACACGTTCATCGCGGACCTGGCAGTCGCGACGGGCGCGGGGCAGATCAAGACGGGGGCGCCCGCCCGCGGCGAACGCACAGCGAAATACAACCGGCTTCTGGAGATCGAACGGGAGCTCTCGGTGCCGACCTATGCCGGGTGGGACAGCATTCGTCAGCTCGGGCCGCGCCCGGCACGCGAAGAGACCGCACGCGTGCGGCCCTCGACGCGCGCGGAGCGGCGGCGCACGCCGCGTTCGAGGCACTGACATTGGAACCCGTCCTCCGCGCCATCATCGACCAGGTGGTCTACGACAGCGCGAGCGTTTTGCACCTCGTCAGCAACCTGCCGGAGGGCGCGGCTGAGCGCCCGGTGCAGGGCGGGCGCACCGTGCGTCAGCTGCTCGGGCACATGTCCGCGAACGCTGCCGCGCACGTTGATGCGTTGACTGCGGCGGGCGAATCGATCGGGCCGGAAACAGAATTGCCTGCGGCTCCGGCCCACTCCGACGCCGAGTGGGCGGCGTTCGCGAACCAGACGCTGCCCACCGCGCTGCGCGAGTTCTCCGCGAGCCGCAATGCGCTCGTCGAGGCGCTGGCAAAGCTCCCCGGCTCGCTCTTCGCCGGCCATGCGAACGAACGTGCCGTCGTCCCCACGCTCATCGCCTGGTCCCGTGAGTACTTCCACGACGGGTTCTCGATCGCCGAGGTCCTGCCGGAGTTCTGGGACGACGCCATGGTACTCACCTGGACGCTGGACGCGGACACACGCTATGACCAGGGCCTGCACCAACGGCAGACCGCGTTCCTCGCGGCGGTGCGCAAGCATCTCGATCACCTCGAGAAGGAAGAGAAGCGCAACGCGAAGAAGTCGAAGAAGGAAGCGAAGACGAAGAAGAAGAAGAAGAAGGACTGACCATGCCCCCACGCGTCGCGCCTCCACGCGTCTTTCCCGTTGCCACGCGCGCCGGCAAGCCGCCCATGGATGCGGCCGGCTCGGCCGACGCCTACCGGCAGACGTCGTTCGTGCTCGGGACCGATCTCGACCTCGTCCTTCAGGGGATGAACCTGGAGGGAGCGGCGGCCCGGGCATCCTCGGGCTCGAAGTTCCGCACGCAGGCGACGGCAGCGACGCTCGCCTCGTGGTCGCGGAGCTGGCTCTGCCGGTTGGAGGCGCTGCACGCCGTCGAGTGGGGGAACTACACAGCCGCACTGCCGCTGATCCGCTCAGCCGTGGACCACGCCGGCGCTGAGCAGTTCCTCCTCCAGCAGGATGCCGCCGAGTGGACGGATTGGTTGGACGAGGGCGGCGTCGGATTGGCTCCATCCCAACACGCAACTGAATTCCGGCTGCACAGGTTTCGCGCGGCGGAGTCGCTCGCCGTCGACCCGGTGCTTGCGCCGATCTATCGCGCCTCGATGGACCTCTCGCTGCCGCACTTTGGCGCCACACTGCTCCTGGCAGGCGGCGATTCTGACGCGCAACGCACCGCGATCACGTTCGGAGATCGGGACTTCCATGTGGCGTTTGCGGAGCTCGCATTGGGATGGCTTTGCGAAGTCAGCGCCTGGCATCTCGAAACCGCGCGCGCTCACCCGGAGGTGTTGCCGCTAGACGATGCCGGCGCAGTGGACACCTTCGTGGCGGCTACCCGGGCACTCTGCGCTGCCCCCGGCAGGTGCCATGTCGAGATCGCAGAGGTGGACGGACTCGAACGCTACCTGGTCCACAACCTGCGCCGCGCGCCCGGTGCGGCGCCAAAGAGAATGCTCCTGTAAAGGCGCATGACGGCGACCGGCTGTAGCATGAAACACCGATGTTGAACGCACTTCGAGCGACGGTTGTCCTGGCGCTCCTGCTCATTCTTGCCACCCTCCTGGCCGCGTGTTCCGGCTCCGGCGATGACGACCCCTCGCCAACACCTTCCGGCGACCCGCTCTCCGATGAAGAATACCTGGCGGTCATCTGCAGGGGGCTGACGAGCTTCACCGACGCGATTGTGAGCAAGACGAAGGCGGAAGACATCGCAACGGTGATTCGTGACTACGTGAAGAGCCTGCAGACGGTGACCCCTCCGGGGGACCTCCAGACATTCCACGCTGACTACGTGAAATACCTGCAGGATGCCGTCGCGGAACCCACCTCGCTGCTGACAACGAAGCCGCCACTGCCGCCCGACAGCGTGAGACAGCGGCTCGTCACGAAGGAAGCGAGCGTGGCGGAATGCCGCGACCGGACGTTCTTCGAAACGGAGTGACGGCCCAACGCTCGCTTATCCCTTGGCGGCCACGCGAATATACTGGGCCAGCCCGGAACCACCGCACGAAGGAGTGCCGCGATGCCCACACCCTATGCCTATTTCCAGGGGAAGATCGTCCCGATTGAAGAGGCCAAGATCAGCATCATGACGCACGCCCTTCACTATGGGACGGCGGTCTTCGAAGGGATTCGCGGGAACTGGAATGCGGAAGATGGGTGCCACTACCTCTTCCGGGCGCGCGAACACTTCGAACGGCTGCAGCAGAGTTCCCGGATCATGATGCTGGGCATGAAGGATTCGCCCGAGCGGCTGACCGAGATCGCGGTCGAACTGGTGGAGCGCGGCGGCTTCACGGAAGACGTGTACCTCCGGCCCCTGGTGTACACCAGCGCCGAGCAACTCGGCGTGCGTCTTCACAACCTTGAGCACGACACCCTGATCTTCGTGACGCCCTTCCCCGCATACCTGCCGGAGTCAGCGCGCTGCCACACGAGCACCTGGCGCCGGGTCAACGACACCGGCATTCCGCCCCGCGCGAAGGTCACCGGTATCTACGCGAACAGCGCGCTCGCAAAGACGGAGGCGAACCTGAACGGCTTCGACGAGGCGATCATGCTCAACGAAGACGGGCACGTCTCCGAAGGCAGCGGCGAGAACATCTTCATGATTCGCAAAGGCAAGCTCATCACGCCCGACCCGTCGGGCAACGTCCTCGAAGGGATCACCGCCGCGACCGTGGTCCAGATGGCGAAAGACGAGCTTGGCATTGACTGTGTCGAGCGGCCTATCGATCGGTCGGAGCTGTACATCTGCGACGAGCTGTTCATGACGGGCACCGCGGCCCATCTGACGCCCATCGTGGAAGTGGACCGCCGCCCTGTGGGCACCGGCCAGCCCGGCCCCATCACACGGAAGCTCAGCGGCCTGTTCTATGACGCCATCCGTGGAAAGAACGAGAAGTACGCGCATTGGTGCACGCCCGCCCGCGCCCGCGTCGCCCGCTAGACCCGGTCGTCATCAGGCCGCCCCGTTCCCTCGGGGTGATCGTCGGCGGGGGGTTCGCCGCGTGGTCGCTGGCGGGGGCTGTGCTGTGTGCACGTGCGGCACTGGGCGGCGATGCGGAGTTCAAGACGTTCCTGGCCTGGCTCGCCGCAGCCGTGCTCACGTTTATCGGGCTGGTGTTCGCGAACTGGACCGCGGCCGTCGCTTCGATGGCGTATACGATCGACCGGAATGCGCTGACGATTCGTTGGGGGCTTCGGCGCATCATCGTGCCCATCGATAGCATCCAGCGGATGGTGCCCGGGCGAACGCTTGATGAATCGCACGTCCGCGGGCTCAACTGGTGGGGCTGCCACGTGGGCTCGGCGGATGTCAAACGGATCGGCTTCGCGCTCTTCTATTCGACGCACAGCTCTCGGGACGAGCTCTTGTTCGTTGTGACGACGGACGAATCCTACGCTCTCACGGTGCTCGACCAGGCAGCCTTCGCGGAGGAGATCCAGGGCCGAGCGGCGCTGGGCCCTGTGGGGCGCCACATGCAACGCGCCACCGCCCATGGCATTGCCGCCTTCCCATTCTGGCGGGACCGGGCGGCTGTCGCGGCTGCCGCCGCGACAGCGGTCAGCTCTGCCCTCGTCTGCGGCTACGTCTACAGCCAGTACCCCTCACTGCCACAGGTCGTGGAGATAAACTTCCCCTCCCTCGGCGGAATCGTGCGCGTGGGTGATAAGGGGCAGCTGCTGGACCTCGCCTACGCCTCACTCGGCATTGCCGGGACGAACCTGGCGCTGGGAGTCCTGGTTCACGCCCGGGAACGCGCGGCGGGGCTCTGGTTGCTCGGCTCAGGGGCCATACTGCAGGGGATTCTGTTCGGAGCGGCGTTGCTGGCGTTCCAACAGGCCTGAATCGCTACTGTTCGAAACCGCTCTCACCACGGCCGGCAAGCCTGGCGAGGATATGGACGCCTTCGCGAATGCGAAGGCCATCGATGCTCGAATAGCCAAACAGGAAGCCCGCACCTTCCGGGCCAGGGGCCGCGTAGTAGGCGTCAGCGGGCCAGACGCTGACCCCGGCGCGGGCGGCCGAGCGCACGAAAGCGCGCGTGTCGCCGATGCCCTGGAGCTGGACCATCACATGCATCCCGCTCTCCGTGCCTGTAATCACCGCCCGGTCTCCGAACGCTTCCTGGAAGCTCTCGAGGAGGACGGCGCGGCGGCGCTCGTACGTCTTACGCATGCGGCGCAGGTGGCGTTCGAAGTGGCCTTCCTCGATGAACAGCGCGAGAACCGCCTGGTAAAGCAGCGCGACGTGCCGGTCGGTCAGCCATTTGGCGCCGGCGATCGCAGGCTGAAGCGATGCCGGGGCGACCATGTAGCCGAGCCGCAAAGCCGGCAGGAGCACCTTCGAAAGGGTGCCCGTATAGACCACCTGGCCTTCGTCATCCAGCCCTTGCAGCGCGGCGAGGGGGTGGCCTTCGTAGCGGAACTCGCTGTCGTAGTCGTCTTCAACCACCACAGCGCCGGCGCGGCGGGCCCACTCGAGGAGCTCTATCCGGCGCGCGATGGACATCACAGCGCCCGTGGGGAACTGGTGCGACGGCGTCACGTAGACGAGCTTGGCCCGCTTCGGAAGGAGCTCGACCCGCAGGCCCTGGTCGTCGCAGGGCACGGGGACGATGACGCCGCCATTGGCGGAGAAAGCCGCGCGGGCGCCGGGATAGCCAGGGTCTTCCATCGCCACATTGTCGCCGGGGTCGATCAGGACCCGGGCGGCGAGATCGAGCGCCTGCTGTGAACCGTTGACGATCAGCACCTGGTCGGCAGTGGTACGGACACCACGGGAGCGCTGGAGGTAGCGCGCGAGCGCTTCGCGGAGACTGGGCAGGCCTTCGGTTGGGCCGTAGCCGAGGAGGTCTCCAGGCGGGTAGTCCAGGACGCGCCTGGTCAGCGTGCGCCATTCCTGGAGCGGAAACTCATCGAGCGACGGCGTTCCGTAGCGAAAATCGTAGGGGACCGGCTGTTCGCCGCGGCGCATCTGGAAAGGCGCCTCGCCCTCGAGGACGCGGCGGGCAAAGCCGGAGAGGTCGATGGGTCGCGGGGCCCGGGACGGCGCGCGGAGGCCTGTTGCGGCCGCAGGGCGGAACGCGTTGTCCGGGAGGTTGGGCGCCACGAACGTCCCTGACCCATGTTCAGCCGTCAGATAGCCTTCGGCCTGGAGCTGTTCATAGGCTTCGAGAACAGTATTGCGCGCCAGCGAGAGCGCCTGGGCGAGACGGCGCGATGGCGGAACACGTTCGCCCGGCCGGAAACGCCCGCTGAGGATGCCCGCCCTCAAGGCGTCGGCGAGCCGCTGGTACGCCGGGATGCCCGGGGCATCCGCCAACTCCAGGAAGAACTCCATCGCCCTATTGTGGGGCAGGGGGCGCTCGCCGGGGTAGCCGCCGGTTAGAGGATGGTACGGGCCATAGCCGGAAGACGCGCTACAACCGGAGGCGGGCCACGTTATTCAACGAGACCTTTGGCGAGCCGCAGATCCCTTCCGCGAGTGAGTATGAGTCCAACGCTTCCCGCGACCATTGCCAGTGAGCAAAGGCTTGAGATGGGGAATACGGGGTTATGACTAAGACCAGTGAATGGTGTCGAGAGAACGCCGTGACGTGACCACCAGAGACTCCATTCTTGAAATGCGAATACGTTTGCGCTCAACCCGACAATCTGAAGCGGAACTATCGAAAAGGATATCATAGACGTAATTCTCATCAACATTGTGAAGGTAGGCAATGATCTAGTCCTCAATGAGATCAAAGGCAAGATGATCGCCGCTATCCCTCCTGTGGGAATTAGAAACAACACATTGCAAAGGAATAACCATTCGTTCGCAATGAAATCGAAATCCTTTTGTGCCAATGAGTTAGAAGAGGAGATCACGTAGTACATCGAATATGAGTTGCCTTCGGTCCGAGTGTGGGGAACGAATATGAACGCCACGACGAGGGATGCAGCCGCAGCGATCAGCAACACTGCCCATATCGAAGCTGACACCGTCCGATGCATGTCAGGCGTCTCGCGGGAGGCCTGAGCCTGAGCGTCACCAGAGGTCGTGGGAAACCGGCCCGTATACTCACGGCGCACTCGCGCCCGTGGGGGTCGGACATCGTCTCCATCGTCGCCATCTTGTGGGGGACTGGACGCCGAGGATACGACCGTACCGAGTGCAAGGACCGCGCCGATGATGCCAGCAAGAGTGACAGCCTGCAGGCCCCAGGCGACGCTCAGGGCATCGGCGAAGATGTTATCTTCCAGCTCAGGGGAAGCGAGTTCTCTTTCGAGGTTCACCCAGTCGTAGAGTCCAATGAGTCCGGCGGCGGCCAGACAGAGCCCGGCCAGACCGTACAGCCAGGCACTCGATCGGACCAGCCGGAGCAGGCTCAGTGTCAGAGCAACAACTGCCAGGACGAGTGTTAACTTGCCATCGCCGTGGGTTCCTGCAACCTCCAGAATTCCGAAGGTTGCCCACGGACCAATCGAACCGAGAGTGACCACGCCCGAGAGCACCGCCAACAGGATCGGAAGTACAGAAACCTGCTGTCCGCTCATCGCGAATCGCCCCTTACCACTTGACGTCACGGCATTCTGAATAGCTCCTGGGTTCAGCGCAACAGCGGCAACGACAGGCGCTGTCGCGAGGTGAGCGACAGCGGTCCCAACCTCCGGGATTGGCAGCGGACCGAGTGTGAGCGGTCGTGATCGAGGGCTCGATTAGGCCGCGGCCCGTGCATCAGCCCGGGGTAGCCGCCGTTCAGCGGATGGTACGGGCCTGGGCGCCGAGCGGCAGCGTCATGAAGGGCGCCTGCGTCGGGGCGTCAGCGCCGTCGGCGTCTTCGATCGTGAACCCGATCGCGGCGTAGTCGTGGACGTTGCCGCCGGCGCTCACCCAGACGCCACCATCGTGCACGGAGAAAACAGCAGAAGGTTCGAAGACACGCCCGTCACGCGTGAACCAGGCCTGGAAGGCCTTTCCCGCGGGCGGCGCGGAGAGACCCTCGACATAGACGAAGGCTTCGCTGCTGCCGGGCGCATAGGCAACGGCCATCTTGCGCGGACCGTCTTCGCCGCGGGTGACGGCGAGTGTGCCGCGAGTCGCCGCTTCCACCAGGGTGGTCTGGCGGGCGAACCGGTGGTCGAGATCGCTGTCATCGTTGGCAGAGCGGCCCACGAGGAAGCCCGCCCCGCCAACCGCCACAACGACCGCCGCAGCCGCAGCGGCCATCGGCAGCAACCAGCGCCGGATGGGCGTGAGCGATTTCGCTGCTGTCATGGAAGTGGGCTGCCGGCCCTCGGCCTGGATGCGTTCCAGGAGGCCCGTGCGCACGTGCTCACCGGGCGTCATCTCCTCCGCCGCTAGCGGCAACAGGCGAGCGACCCGCGCCATTTCTTCGTACTCCGCAGCGGCGTCTGGATCCGAACGGATGAGGGCGCGCACGGCCGCAGCGTCCTCTTCGCCCAGGACACCAAGCGCATACTCCGCGAGCAGTTCGCGGGGTTCGATGGACTCGTCGTGTTCACTCAACGCTAATCAACCCCTTTGCCTGGAGAGCGCCCCCCAGCTTCAACAACCCCAGGCGCAGCCGGCTCCGCACAGTCGGTGCGGGCACCCCCAACAGCCTTCCCACTTCCTGGCTCGAAAGCCCGTGGAAGTACACCAGTTCGATCGCGCTGCGCTGGTCGCTGGAAAGGGCGTGCAGCGCGGCGCGGACCTGTTCGCCAATGATGGCCCGTTCGGCTTCCTCATCCGTGCGATCGGCAGACGGATGATCGAGCGCGCCATCGAGTTCCTGAATCTCTGGTGCACGGCGCCGGCGGCGGCGCAGCTCGTCCAAACAGAGATTCCGCGTGATTGAAAGCAACCAGCTCAGGACGGCGGCCTTGCTCGCATCGTATTGGCGGGCGTTCCGCCAGACACGTACGAACGTCTCCTGCACCGCCTCTTCCGCATCCGCTTCCGCCCCCAGGATGCGCACTGCGAACGCGAACGATTGCCGGTGGTAGCGATCGTAAAGCGTCGCGAGGGCAGCCTCTTTGCCGGACACGATGGCGCCGATGAGTTCCGTATCTTCTGCGAGCCGGTATTCAACCATGTTCTCGACCTTCTCTACGTCCGGCATTCCCGATCCGATCACACCACCGCTCCAGCTTTACATGGCCAGCGGGGACCGGTCGCGGCAAGTGCGCGATAATGGCCCGCATGACGCTGCCAACTGCATCGGGGATCGCATCCTGGTTGCGACGCCTGGAGGGGTTCGAACACGCTCGCGTGACGGACGTCTACCGGTTCCCGGGCGGCGCATCGAATATGACCTGCCGCGTTTCGCTGGATGGCGCGGACGTCTCCGCCGTGGTACTCCGCTTGCAGCGGGAACGCGGCATCTTCGAACCGTATGACGTGCTGCGGGAGGCGAAGGTGCTCCAAAAGCTGGCTGCCTCCGAAGTGCCCGTGCCACGCGTGCTGGGGACAGAGACCAGCCCGGAACCGCTCGGCGCGCCGTTCGCCATGCTGGAGTTCGTCGACGCTCCGCACATGGGCGAGGCCGGACCCCAGGCAGACTACGCGGCCTTCGTGGAGAGCGTCGTCGCAATCCATCGGCTCGACTGGCGATCGCTCGGGCTCGACTTTCTCGGCGTTCCCGGGAGCGCGGCCGACGGCATCCGCAGGGAACTCGCCGCGGTGACCGCCCGCATGCCCGCGTTTGGTTGCGCCGATGACCCGCTTCTGCGCGAAGCTGCGGGGACGCTGGGCGCGGCGATTCCAGCCGATGGAGCGCTTGCGCTCTGCCAGGGCGACATCAACGTCTACAACTACCTCTTCCGCGACAGGGCGGTCGTTGCGGTCCTGGATTGGGAGCAGGCGCGCATCAGCGATCCACGCTCGGACGCCGGCCAGCTGCTCGCGTTGTCAGCGCTCAAGGGGGCGCCCTTCGGACCGGCAAGCGACGCAGGATTCGTTCGCGCCTACCAATCGGTGACGGGCCAGGAACTCATCCATATGGAATTCTTCCGCGCGCGCTGGCTCTTCGAATTGGGAGTCATCTACGAGGGGTGGGTCGCGTTCAACGGAACCTCACCGTGGTATTCGCGCGAGGATCTCGACCGGCTGCTGCGCCTCGCACTGTCTGAGATCTCCTGAGCGATGTGGACCGAACGGCTGGTGGCCTATATCCACGAACGCCTGCCTTCAGCCTCGGAGGTGCGGCTGGGCGAACTCTCCTCGATGCCCGCCGGCGCGAGCAACGAAACCATCGGCCTCGACCTTCTCGTGACGTGCGGCGGGCTGACGTCGACCCTGCCCCTCGTCCTGCGGCCTCAGCGCGACGAAGGCGTGCTCGCGCCCTACGACGTGCTGCGGCAGTTCCGGGTGATGCGGGCGTTGGCCGGCACAGCCGTTCCCGTGCCGGTGGTGGCGTGGGCGGAAAGCGACGAAACGATCATCGGGTCCCCGTTCTACGTCATGACGCGGGAGCCCGGGGAAACACTCCCACTGTTCTGGTATGGCGGGATGTCGCCACGGCTGCACGCGGTGGCCGCCAGCCTGGCTTCGATCCACGCCGTCGAATGGCGCGACTCGCTCAGCTTCCTGCTCCCCGACGACGGCGCGGAGGGCCCATCGACCCCGCTCGATGCGGACCTGGCGCCGTGGCGGACGCGCGCCATCCATTCGCGCATCGAGAACGCGCCGCTGCTGGTGCGACTCGGAGAATTCCTGCGTCGCAACGAGCCGAAGGACGGACGGCTGGCCCTCCTCCATGGTGACCCGAACCCGGGCAACTACCTCATGCTTGGCGATCGGGTGCACCGCGTCCTCGATTGGGAGCTGGCCGGCATCGGCGACCCACGAGCGGACCTCGGGTTCTACGCGGCCTTGCTCACCGTGTTCGGCGGAATACCGGCCGCGAACGGCCACACGCTGCTTTCGCAGGCCTACGCGTCGGTCTGCGGCGTGCCCCTGCATTCGCTGGAATACTACGAAGGCGTGGGCCTCTACAAGATGGCCATCCTGATGGCGGGCTGGACGGGACGCGTCGGATTCGGGCGCGGACTGGAGCCTATCGCGCGGCGGCTTTCTGTGCTGTTCGGCCCGCAATGGGCAGGGTGAACGAGAACGTGGTTCCACGGCCCGGATCACTCGCCGCCCAGACGTCGCCCCCATGAGAACGGACGATTTCGCGACAGATGGCGAGGCCCAGGCCGTAGCCCTTCACCCGCGTCGTCCCGTTTGCAGGCGCACGGTAGAAGCGTTCGAAGAGGTGCGGCAGGTGGTCTGGAGGAATGCCGGGTCCGGTGTCGCTCACGTTCACCTGGACGACCCCGCTACGGGGCTCGAGCGTTTCGATGCGTATCTGGCCGCCGCGCGGCGTATGGCGGAATGCGTTGTCCAGCAGGTTGTTCAGCACCTGTTCGAGCCGATCGAAGTCACCCCGGATGTGAGTCCCCGAGGGCACCGGCATGACAAGGGAGACGCCGGACTCCTCGCCGCGCAAAGCAAAGACTTCGGAGACGTGGTCGAAGAGTTCATCGAGCTTCAGATCCTCCTGGCGCATGAGCACCTGGCCACTCTCGATACGGGAGAGGTCCAGGAGCTCTTCGACGAGGCGAAGGACGCGAGCGGACTCGTCCGAGATGACGCGGGCAGACCGCTCGATCCCTTCGGGGTCGTCGATCGTGCCGTCGAGCATCGCGGTGCTGAAGCCGCGAATGCTGGTGAGCGGCGTCTTGAGTTCGTGGGAGATGTTGGCAAGGAAGTCGCGCAACGTCTGCTGTGAGCGCTGGACCTCTTCGGTCATGCGGTTGAAGTTGGAGGCGAGATCGCGAACTTCGCGCGGTCCGGTGGCGGGAACGCGCTGCCGGTAGTTGCCGCGGGCCACGCTGCGGGCGGCGCGGGCAATGTTGCGCATCGGCGCCGTGACACTCTGCGAGAAGAAAAAGCCAAGAATGAGCGCCGCGGCCACGCCGATGAGGCCGGAAAAGAGCAGGCGGGGCATCAGGTCGCCAAGGACTTCGCCGAGGCCCGCCGCCGGTTCCGCAACGACAAGCGCCGCAGCATCAGAGTTCGGAAACGACTCCAGCAGCTTCTCACTCAGGGGCATCGCCACGCAGAGCATCGACATGTCGTCCGACGTCTGGAGTTCGCACTGGCGGGGCGTTCGCTCGGCGTCGGGCGATGGGGATACCGTGACCGGTTCGTGGCCGTCGTCACGCCAGGCGAGAGTGGCCCCTTCGAGGGAGATGGAGGCAGGGGCGCGCCAGAAACCGGGAAGCACCGTCCCATCGCGCGCAACGATGGCGACCGAGGTTTCGCCCGGAGCCTGGCCGGCGTCGCGGTCCTCCAGGAACCGGGCGAGCACGAAGAGCAGATCCTGGCCGGCCGTCACTGAGCCATCCGCGGAGGCTGCACGAATGGCGCTGTTCGCTTGCGAATCGGTGAGGCGGCCGATGTCTTCGAGATTGCCGTAGGTGATCTGCTCGCGATAGCCGCCCAGCAGGAGGAAGAGGCTGAGCGCGGTGAGGCCAAGGGTTACGCCGATAATGGCGAGATAGGTGACAAAGAGACGAACCTGAATGCTGCCCATCGACCTACCAGTCTCAGGCCGGAGCTTCGATCAGCTTATAGCCAACACCGCGCAGCGTTTCGATGCGCACGCTGGCATCGGAGAGCTTTTCGCGCAGGTGCTGGACGTGGACATCGACCGTGCGTGTTTCGCCTGCGAACTCATAGCCCCAGACGTTCTCCAGAAGCTGGTCGCGGGTAAGAGCGATGCCGGAGTTCTCGACGAAGGCGATGAGCAGGTCGAATTCCTTGGTGCGCAGGTCGAGGAGTTCGTCGTTGACGCGGGCCTCTCGCCGGGCACGGTCCACCGAAAGGTTGCCGGCCATGAAGACGGGGTTGAGCGGCTTCCGGCCGCCTTCAGCCCGGCGAAGAATGGCTTTGACGCGGGCAACCATTTCGCGCGGGTTGAACGGCTTCGTCATGTAGTCATCTGCACCCAGTTCAAGACCGACGATTTTGTCGATGTCCTCGCTGCGAGCGGTGAGCATAAGGATCGGCACGTCGGTATCGCGGCGCAGCTCGCGGCACACTTCGAAGCCGTCCATGCCGGGCATCATCACATCGAGCACCACCATGGATGGCTGGCCCTGGTGAAAGCGCAAGAGGGCGTCGTTGCCATCTGTCGCCGACTCCACCATGAAGCCTTCCTTCTCGAGATACAGCCGGGCAAGGTCTCGAATGTTGGCCTCGTCATCGACGATCAGGATCTTCTGGGTCATCGGCTGCTGCGTCTCCGGCGAATGGTGCCTGAGCATAAGTATGCGCCGAGGGCGCCGGACCTGCCACCGGCGAACCGGACGGAGAAGGCAAGCGGGCGCCCTCGGTCGCAAGAGGGGCAGAGAGCGCACCAGTCCATGTGCGCCTCAGATGCAAATGTGAAAGAGGGCGGTAATCGCCGCGTATCTCCGGCGCAAACGCGATGTAAATTCGCGCGCTTGCAGGTTCTCCGCGAGTGGCAAGCGGGGCGGTGGACAATTGTTAACGACCCCTTAAACCCTCCCCGATACGGTCAAGGTGTGCCAGAACGGCAGACTACTGGATACGGAGAGATGATGAGTAGCAACTTCCGGCGCAAGGTCGCCCTCGGCTTCGCGGCCCTGAGCCTCCTTTCGCTCAGCGCATTGATGGCAGCCGCGTGCGGCGGCGACGATGCAGACAGCACGCCTTCGGGCGGCTCCACGACTGCCACGAAGCCGACAGCGGCCGGCGGCATCAACTACGCCTCGCTGAAGGGCGAAGTCCGGGTCGATGGTTCTTCGACCGTGTTCCCGATTTCGCAGGCGGTCGCCGAAGAATTTTCGAAGGTGGCCAGGGATGTTCGGACGACGGTCGGCCTGGCCGGAACGGGCGGCGGCTTCACGAAGTTCTGCCGCAAGGAGATCCAGGTCTCGGACGCATCGCGGCCAATCACCGGCAAAGAGAAGACGGCCTGCGCCGACGCCGGAATCCCGGCAGCGGACATCGTCGAACTGCAGGTCGCAATCGATGCCCTCACGGTCGTCGTGAACCCGTCCAATACCTGGGCGAAGTGTATGACACCCGCCCAACTGCAGTCGCTCTTCAAGGCGGACGGCGCGAAACAGTGGAAGGACATCAACCCCGCGTGGCCGGCAGAGAACATCAAGTTCTACTACCCCGGTGCGGACTCCGGAACGTACGACTACTTCAAGGAAGCGATCAAGCTCCGCGGCAGCGCCAGCGGTGAACCCGCGCACCGCACGGACGGCACCGCATCCGAAGACGACAACATCCTCGTCCGCGGCATCGAGGGCGACAAGAACGCGATCGGCTACTTCGGCTTCGCCTACTACGAAGAGGCCGGCAAGAAGCTCACCGCGGTCCAGGTCGATGGCGGCAAGGGCTGCATCAGTCCCTCGTTCGATACAGCGCTGAACGGTACGTACAGCCCCTTGAGCCGGCCTCTGTTCATCTACACGACGGGCACGCTCCTCAAGGAGAGGCCTGAGGTTCTCGGCTTCGTGAAGTTCTACGTGGACAACATGAACGAGCTTTCGAAGGAAGTCGGCTACATCACCCTTCCCGACGCTCTCCAGAAGACGCAGGCCGCAAAGCTCGCGTCCTACCTGCCAAAGTAGGGCCGACCGGCGCAATCCAACACGGGCAGGCGGGCCGCGACGCTCGCCTGCCCATCGTGTTATCAAAGTGTGTTGGGGAAAGTGGCCGCGTTCGGCGGTTGCCCTCGAACATGAACCTGGCGGGGATCTGAGCCAATGGCATCGTCACAGGCGCTCGACAAGCAAGCACTCGAACGGCAGATGCAGAAGGCATTCTGGCGCCATCCGTTTGAGCGCCTCATCGTGGTGACTCTCTGGGTCTGCGGACTCATTTCGCTGGTCACCACCTTCCTGATCATCGAAACACTGGCGGCCGAAACGCTGAACTTCTTCAAAGAGGTCCCGATCCAGGACTTCCTGTTCGCAACGGAGTGGCAGGCGCTCGAAGAGCCGAAGGGCTACGGCATCTGGGAGCTTGTTGCGGGCACGCTCAACGTCCTGCTCTGGTCGTTGGCCTTCGCCCTTCCGCTGGGCCTTGCCGCAGCGATCTACCTCAGTGAGTACGCCAATCCGGGCGTCAGAAAGATTCTCAAGCCCGTCCTCGAAGTCCTGGCTGGTGTCCCGACCGTCGTCTACGCCTTCTTCGCCCTGACGTTCATCACCGAAGACGTCCTCCGCCCCGTTCTCGGCAGCGACCGTGTCCCAATCTTTAACTCCTTGTCCGCCAGCCTCGTGATGGCGGTGATGATCCTGCCAACCATCGCTTCGGTTTCCGAAGACGCGATGGCCAACGTCCCCCGCGATTTGCGAGAAGCAGCCTATGGACTGGGGTCCACGCGGCTTGAAGTGGCGTTCAAGGTCGTGTTTCCGGCGGCGCTCTCCGGCGTCATCGCTGCCATTCTCCTCGCCATCGCGCGGGTCATCGGGGAGACGATGATCGTGGCCGTCGCGGCGGGGTCAACGCCCAACCTGACGCTCCTGCCGCTGGAAACGATTCAGACGATGACCGGCTTCATGCTTCAGATCTCTCTGGGTGACGCCGCGCAGGGCGACGTGCAGTACACATCGCTGTTCGCGGTTGCGTCCGCCCTGTTCATCTTCACCTTCATCACAAACGTGGCAGCAACAGTCATCGTGAACAAGTTCCGGGAGGCTTACGACTGATGGCCATCGCCAACCCGGGAACAGAGATCACCCTGAAGGCCCAGGGCCAGGTGGCGCGGCGCCAAGCACTTTCCCGCGCAAGCCGCTACATCCTGCTGGCTGCCACGCTGGTTGGCGTACTGGTCCTCGTCTTCCTCGCCTACGATGTCATTCGCCTCGGGAGGGAGAGGATTACTCTCGACTTCTTCACCACCTACCCTTCGAGGCGCGCTGTGAACGCCGGGCTGCGTTCCTCCATCCTCGGGACGGCGTGGGTGATGACCACCACGATCATCCTGGCCATCCCGGTCGCGATCGGCACCGCGGTGTTCCTCGAAGAGTTCGCGCCAAAGGGCCGAATCACCGGGATCATCCGGCTGAACATCGCGAACCTCGCCGGTGTGCCGTCGATCATCTACGGCATTCTTGGCCTCACCGTCTTCGTCCGAGGACTCGAAGTTGGCCCTGTCACGATCATCCCGAAGCTCGGCCCGAGCATCCTCGCAGGCGCGTTGACCCTCTCGTTGATGATCCTGCCCATGACCATCATCGCTTCCGTGGAAGCCCTCCGCCAGGTGCCACCAAGCATTCGCGACGGGAGCCTGGCCCTGGGGGCAACCCGATGGCAGACAGTCTGGTACCACACGCTGCCAGGAGCCATCCCGGGCATCATGACGGGCACGATTCTCGCTATCGCTCGCGCGGCGGGCGAAACGGCCGCCCTCATCGTCATCGGCGGCGTCCCGTTTGTCGCGTTCGACAATACAAGCCTCGGCGACAGCTTCACCACCGTACCTCTGCAGATCTACAACTGGACCACGATCCCGCAGGAGGCGTTCCGAGTGAACGCCGCCGCGGGCATCATGGTCCTGATGGTGGCCGTCATTGGCCTCAACCTGGTCGCCGTTGTCATTCGCGAGCGATTTCGCCGAAAGTAACGCAGGAGTCTTGCGCACATGACGAACACCATCGATCTTCGCCCAACGAACGCCCGCCCCCCGCTTGAATCTGAGCCGGGCCCGGAGACATCTGTGCAGTCGCAGAGCACCATCGTCCGTCCCGACGGTGAAATCGCCCTCTCCATCGAGAACCTGAGCCTTTGGTACGGCCACAAGCAGGCCCTCACCAACGTCTCCATGGAGATCCCGGTGAACAAGGTGACCGCGCTCATCGGTCCATCGGGCTGCGGCAAGAGCACGTTGCTGCGTTCGATGAACCGGATGAACGACCTTATCCCCGGCGTGCGCATCGATGGCAAGGTGCACTACCACGGCGTTGACGTTTACGGGCACGGCATCGACCCCGTGGAGGTGCGCAGGCGCATCGGCATGGTGTTCCAGAAGCCGAACCCGTTCCCAAAGTCGATCAAGGACAACGTGGCCTTCGGAGCAAAGGTCAACGGCTACAAGGGCAACCTCGATGAACTGGTCGAACGCTGCTTGCGGCGGGCGGCGCTCTGGGAAGAGGTGAAGAACGACCTGAAGAAGTCGGGCCTGGCGCTGTCCGGCGGCCAACAGCAGCGGCTGTGCATCGCGCGAGCGCTGGGCAATGAGCCAGACGTCATCCTGATGGACGAGCCGTGCTCGGCACTTGACCCCATCGCTACGCTGAAGATCGAAGACCTCATGCGAGAAATCGTCAAGGACTACACGATCGTCATCGTGACGCATAACATGCAGCAAGCAGCCCGCGTTTCGGACTACACCGCCTTCATGCTCACCGACGAGCGCATCACCGGTCAGCTGATCGAATACGGAGCCACTGCGGAGCTCTTCACCACCCCTCGGGAGAAGCGCACCGAGGACTACATCAGCGGACGATTCGGGTAAGGCGCCCGTAGGAGGCCAGATGTCCCGCAACCTCTTCAACTCGGAGCTCACTGAACTGCAGGACGCAGTCCTCGTGCTCGGTTCTATGGCCGAGAAAGCAGTGCTTGACTCCATGGAGGCGTTGCGCGACGGCGATGCAACCTGGTCGCACCGCATCATCGAAGATGACCTCCGCATCAACGCCAAGCGTTTCGAGATCGAAGACCGTGCGCTGTTCGTGATCGCCTCGCAACAACCCATGGCGACGGACCTGCGAGCCGTGGCCAGCGTTCTCTACATCGTTACGGACCTGGAGCGCATCGCCGACCACGCGGAGGGCATCGCCCGCATCAACCTGCTGCTGGACGATGAGCCATTGCCCCGCCGGCTGGGCTACATCCCGGCGATGGCCGACCGGGCAGTCGCGATGCTCTCGGGCGCGCTCAAGGCCTATGTCGAACTCGACGTCGATATGGCGCGCCAGATCTGCGATGCCGACGACGAAGTCGACCGCCTCCAGGACAGCGTCTACGACGAAGCGTTCAAGGCGATGATCGCCGACCCATCGACGATCCAGCGGAACACCTACCTGCTCTGGGCGGCCCACAACCTGGAGCGCATCGCAGATCGCTGCACGAATATCTGCGAACGCATCATTTACGTCGCGACGGGACACATGCAGGAGATCAACGTCTCCAAGTACTAGGCCCCTTGCGTGCGGAGCGGAGCGCCCGTAGCGTTGCCTGCAATGCGCATCGGTCTCATCTCCGACACCCACCTCCCCTCCCTCATGCGAAGCCTCGACGAGCTCGGCCCCCAGGTGGCCGAGGCGTTCGCGAACGTCGACCTCATCCTCCACGGCGGCGATGTCGTCGCCCCATCGGTTGTCGATTGGTGCGCACAGTTCGCGCCGGTGCTCGTGGCGGAAGGCAACAACGACCTGTTCGTGGACCCGCGCATGGCTCCCATGCAGATCCTGGACATCGAAGGCTGGCGCATCGGCATGGCCCACGAGCTGCGCCCGGAATCACGGCCCATCCGGCAGATCCTGGATTCGTCGCTCGACGGAGAGGCGGTCGACGTGCTCATCGGCGGCGACACGCACGTGGAGCGGCTCGAGTACCGCGAAGGCGTCATCCTGATCAACTCCGGGAGCCCAATTCTCCCGCACCACCTGTCCACGAGACTGGGAACCGTCGGCCTCCTGGAAATCACGAGGAGCCGCGTCCACGCGGAGATCATCACGCTCGGACCGACGGAAGGGGTGCGCAACCCCGGCCACGCACAGCATATCGTTGTGATGGACCAGACCGTGGTGGAGGCTTCGTACGCCGGGCGCCGGGTGGATCCCGAGCACTTCAACCTCACCGCCGAAGCACGGCGCCATCACCACACGCTCCTGACGGCCCCCGCCTGATTCAGGCCAGGTAGCGCCGAAAGCCAACAGACGAAGGCGCAAAACCGGTCACTTCGTAGAAGCGATGAGCTTCGTGGCGCTGGTTGGCGCTCTGGAGCTGGACTTTGTAGCAACCCGTCTCGGCGGCGATGGCCAGGGCACGCTCGATGAGCAGGCGCCCCGCACCGGAGCGGCGCACACCCGTATCCACCACCATGTTTTCGACCTGTGCCCAGGGCTGCGCGTTGTGCGTCAGATTGGGGACCACGATCAGGGTGAGAGTGCCAACGATTCGGCCGTCCAGCTCCGCGACCAGCAGCGCGGCCCCTTCGCGAGCGGTGAGTGCCTCGAAGGCGGCAGCGGCGCGCACGGGGTCGGTGGCGTGGTTGTCCTCACTCAGCTGCACGTAGAGGGCAAGGAGGGCGTCGAGATCCGCGGTCGCAGCGGGTCGGACCGTGACCCCGGAAGGCATCGCGAGTTCAGGCGGCCTTTCCGGCGGCTTCGACGGCCTTGCGGGCGGCGTCACCGAGTTCAGAGGCCCGAATCGCAGGAACGCCCGAATCCGCGAGGAGTTGTTCGCCCTCCGCCAGGTTGGTCCCCACGAGGCGCATGACGATCGGGATCGTGATGCCGAGCTGCTTGTACCCGTCGATCACACCCTGGGCGATGATGTCGACGCGGGCCATCCCGCCGAAGATGTTCACCAGGATCGCCTTCACCGAGGGGTCTTCGAGGATGACCTTGAGCGCGCTGACGATGCGCTGAGGGTCATTCACGGTGCCCACATCGAGGAAGTTGGCCGGTTCGCCGCCGGCAATCTTGATCGTGTCCATGGTCGCCATCGCGAGGCCGGCGCCGTTCACGATGCAGCCGATATTGCCATCGAGCTTGATGAAGTTCGAGACACCCAGGTCCTGCGCGAGGACTTCGAGGGGGTCTTCTTCGTCCTTGTCGCGGAGTTCGGCCAGGTCCTTGTGGCGGAACATGGCGTTGTCGTCGAT
>CAYYSD010000010.1:0-5935 GCA_964474285.1 uncultured Anaerolineaceae bacterium
CGATGTTGGAAATGAGTTCCTGGATGACGACGGTCTTGCCGACGCCGGCGCCGCCATAGAGGCCGACCTTACCGCCGCGGACGAGCGGAGCGATGAGGTCGATGACCTTGATGCCGGTTTCGAGAATGGACGGGGTGGTCTCCTGGTCTTCGAAGGCCGGGGGGAAGCGATGGATGCCCCAGCGGGGAGCAGCATCGGCCGGCGGGAGGTTGTCGATCGGATTGCCGAGCACGTTGAACATGCGGCCGAGCGAGAGCTCACCGACGGGGACGGTGATTGCGTCGCCGGTATCGGCCGCGGGAGCGCCGCGCTTCAGGCCGTCCGTCGTGTCCATCGCGAGGCAACGGACCCAGTTGTTGCCGAGGTGCTGCTGCACTTCGGTGACCAGCTGGGTGCCGTCTTCGCGGGTGATGTTGACCGCGTTGTTGACCTTCGGGAGGCGCCCCGGAGGGAACTCCACGTCGATGACGGTGCCGATAATCTGGACGACGCGTCCTTCTGTGGATGCAGCGATCGTGGTCATGGCGAAACCTCCGGGTGGTGGGGGCCAGCGGCGCTGGCAGCGGGTGATGGGACGTTGGGCCCGAGCAAGGGTGCGTTCAGACGGGCACCCCCACGATGTCGGCCAGGTCGACGGATGTGAGCGTTTCAAACTCGCGGTCGGGGCCAGGAAGGTCCAGGTCGCGGGTGTATTCGGTGCGGACGGCCCAGCAGGTCATACCGGCAGCCTTCGCTGCCCGGATGCCCGCCGGGGCGTCTTCGAAGACGAGGATGCCCGACGGCGGGAGGCCGAGACGCCCGGCGGCGATGGTGTAGATCTCGGGGTCCGGCTTGCCGTGGGTCACTTCGTCGCCGGTGGTGAGCTGTGGGAATGCATCGAGCAGACCGATTCGCTCGAGGCAGGCCTCGACCCACTGGCGGATGGACGAAGATGCGATGGCAAGCGGCATTCCGGCACGCTGAAGCCCGCGCACGAGGTCCACGGCGCCCGGCAGGGCCACGCTGCGTTCGCGGTAGCGCGCGGTCATCAGCTCGCGAAAGATGGCGCTGTAGTGCTCATAGGGGTGGCGAAGACCGTAGGCAGGGATCATCTCCGTCCAGCCGTGCTTCGTTCCCATGTGCGGGCGGTATTCCTCGAAGGTCATGCGGTGGCCTTCAGCGGCGAGAATTTCGTTGACAGCTTCGAAATGCAGCGGCTCGCCGTCCACAAGGACGCCGTCCATATCGAACACGACGGCTTCGAAGCGGGTCAGTTCACTCCTCCAGGGCCGCTGCGCCACCGACGATGTCCAGGAGTTCCTTGGTGATCTGTTCCTGGCGCAGCTTGTTATAGGTGAGGGTGAGTTCGCGGGTGATGTCGTTCGCGTTATCGGTGGCGTTTTTCATGGCGACCATCTGCGCGGAGAGGAAGCTGGCGGAGTTCTGGAGGATGGCCTCGTAGATCTGAACCTCGATGTAGCGCGGCAGGAGACGCTCCAGCACGACCGAGGGAGACGGCTCGAAGATGTACTCCTGCTTGAAGCTTTCGGCCTCCGCGGCGGTATCCATGGCCGGCGGTTCGATCGGGAGGATCTGGCGAATGGTCGGGCGCTGGTTCGCAGTGGAGACGAATTCCGGGTAGCTCACGTAGACCTGGTCGATGTGACCGGCCATGTAGTCATCCATGATGAGTTTCGAGATGGCCAGCGTGTCGCCCTGGGTCGGGTAGTCGCCAAGCTCGGTGAACTCCGCGGTGACGTGGGTATGGGCGCGCACAAAGAAGTCGCGGCCCTTCTTGCCAACGGCGACGACCGAGACGGGCTCGTGCTGGCTGGCGACGAACGTCCCGGCGCTGCGGTTGAGGTTCGAGTTGAGGCCGCCGCAGAGTCCGCGGTCCGGGGTGATGTGGAGGACGGCGACGTTCTTGACGGGGCGCCGGGTGAGGAGCGGGTGGAGGGCGCCTTCTTCACCGGAACTGGCGCTGGAAAGGCCGGCGAGCACTGCCCGCAGCTTGTCCGCATAGGGCCGCGACTGCTGTGCGCGATCCTGGGCGCGGCGCATCTTGGATGCGGCCACGAGTTGGAGCGCGTTCGTAATCTTCGCAGTGTTCTTGACACTCGTGATGCGGCGCTTGAGCTGGCGAATGGTTGCCATCGGCTGCTTTCCCGGTTTCGGTCAGGTGGGGCGCGCGAGCGCCGGGCGGGGGGCCGGCGAAGGCCCCGGAATGGCTATGGCTTCCGTCCTAGAACGGAACGGTCTGCTTGAAGGTGGAGATGGCGCTCTTGAGGCGTTCGGTGACTTCTGGCGTCATGACCGGGTTGTCGGTCAGTTCCTTGAGGATCTCGGGGTGGTTGCTGTGCATGAACTTGCGCAGCTCCGCCTCGAAAGCGCCGACTTTCGCGACCGGCACATCGTCGAGGAGGCCGCCCGTGAGGGAGTAGATGACGGCAACTTCTTCGGCCTGGCTCAACGGACCCAGGAGGCCTTGCTTGAGCAATTCCGTGGCGCGCTGGCCGCGCTCGAGCTGGCGGCGCGTGGCCGCGTCGAGGTCGCTGGTCCCGAACTGGGCGAAGGCCTGGAGTTCGCGGAACTGCGACATCTCGGCCTTGAGGCCGCCGGAAACCGACTTCATGGCCTTCGTCTGCGCGGAGGAGCCCACGCGGGAGACGGAAAGGCCGGTGTTCACAGCGGGCCGGATGCCGGCGTTGAAGAGGTCGGACTCCAGGTAGATCTGGCCGTCGGTGATGGAGATAACGTTCGTCGGGATGTATGCGGAGACGTCGTTCGCCTGCGTTTCGATGATAGGCAGGGCGCTCAGTGAGCCGCCGGCTTCGAGACGCGCAGAACGCTCGAGGAGGCGGCTGTGGAGGTAGAAGACGTCGCCGGGGTAGGCTTCGCGCCCGGGAGGGCGACGCAGGAGCAGCGAAATCTGGCGATAGGCCCAGGCGTGCTTGCTCAGATCGTCATAGACGATGAGCGCATCGCGGCCGGACTCCATGATCTCTTCACCGATGGCGCAACCGGCATAGGGGGCCAGGTACTGGAGGGCAGCGGAGTCCGAGGCGTTCGCCGCCACGACAACCGTGTGCTCCATCGCACCGGCTTCCTGCAGCGTGCCCACAACCTGCGCGACCTTGCCGGCCTTCTGGCCGATGGCGACGTAGATGCAGACGAGGTCGCCGCCGCGCTGATTGATGATGGTATCGAGCGCGATGGCGGTCTTGCCCGTGGAACGGTCGCCGATGATGAGCTCGCGCTGGCCGCGGCCGATGGGGAACATCGCGTCGATGGTCTTGATGCCCGTCTGGACGGGCTGGTTCACGCTCTTGCGGAGGGTGACGCCGGGGGCGATGCGCTCAATCGGGCGCGTGCGATTCGTGTTGATCGGGCCCTTGCCATCGATCGGGTTGCCGAGCGGGTCAACGACGCGGCCAATAAGGGCGTCGCCGACGGGCACTTCGATGATGCGCCCGGTAGAGCGGACCTCATCGCCTTCCTTGATGTTGTAGTAGTCACCAAGGACAACGGCACTGACGGACTCTTCTTCCAGGTTGAGGGCGAGGCCCATGGTGCCTGTGGAGAATTCGAGCAGCTCGGAATAGCGTGCGCCCGAGAGGCCATGGATGCGGGCGACACCGTCGCCGGCTTCGATGACGGTGCCAACATCCGTGGAGACGACAGTGGAGCCGAACCCCTGGATCTGCTCCCGCAGGATCGACGCGATTTCTTCAGCGCGTACGGCCATGTTGACCCTTCCTCTTCCCTGTTTCGATGGTCGCAGGGCAGGGCAGCCCTGGTTGACTGACTATCCCGCCTGGAGTTCGCGCCGGAGCCGGCGGAGGCGAGTACGGATGCTCCCATCAAGGAGCTGATCGCCGACGCGAACGACGATGCCGCCGAGAATGGACGGATCGACGACGGCGGTTGTGGAGACGCGGCGGTTGAGCGCGGTGCTCAGGCGCTGTTCGATGCCCGAAACCTGGTCCGGCGTCAGCTCGACGGCGGTCGTGAGTTGCGCCTGGGCGAGACCTTCGGCCTCGTCTGCCATGGCGGCAAACGCCTTCTCCACGAAACGCGCATCGAGCGAGCGGCCTTTCTGGATGAGCAGGCGGGCAAGGTTCAGCGCGAGCGGCTGGACATCGAGCGCGCGGGCGGCCAGCGCCTGCCTTTCGGCGACGGGCATACGCCCATCGGCCAGGAGAGTGCTGAGGCCCGACTCCGCGAGCACGCTCGCGACATCGGCGAGATCGGAACGCCAGCGCGCGAGGGCGCCGGGTCCTTCCTCCGCCGCGATCGAGAAGGCCGCCTGCGCATAGCGCTTTGCCGCCTGTGGATCAGCCATCGTTAGTTCCCGCCAAAGCGCGATTCGGCCAGCGTCTCTTCGATGATGCGCTGGTGGGACGGGCGATCGAGCGATTGACCGATGACCTTTTCGGCCGCGGTCACCGTGATATCGGCGAACTCGGCGCGGAGGTCGGCGATCGCCCGGTCGCGTTCGAGCTGGATTTCGGCCTGGGCACGGGAGAGCGCGGCCTCACGGTCGCGTCCGGCCTGTTCGCGGGCCTCAGCCTGGATGCGCGCTGCGATGCCCTGAGCGTTGGCGACGAGCTCCTGGCCTTCCTTGCGGGCGGTATCGAGCTGCACCTGCATGTTCGCCTGGGCCTGCGCGGCTTCGGCACGAGCGATCTCCGCTGCGTTGAGCCCTTCGCTGATGCGCGCCTTTCGCTCGTCAAGCATCTTGAGGATGGGCTTGTAGAGCGTGAAGCGAAGGATCAGCAGGAGGACAACGAAGTTCGCAATCTGCGCGATGAGCTGAGGCAGATTGATTCCGAGGGCTTCAACAGCCTGGCCCATACGGGCACCTCGCTTCCGAACTGGCGTCCGTCTTAGATGACGAAGGCGATGATGAGGGCGGTGAGCAGGGCGTAGATGCCGATGGCTTCGGCGAACGCCACGCCCAGGATCATGTTCGTCTGGATGGCGGCGCGGGCTTCAGGATTGCGGCCGAGCGCTTCCATGGCCTTGCCGACGAGCATGCCGATGGCGATGGCCGGGCCGATGGCCCCGATGCCGATGGCGATGCCGGCGCCAATTGCCTTACCGACAGCATCGTTCTCCGTGGTTACCAACAGGAATGAGAGAATGAGGGAAAGATCCATGACCCCGGTGCTCCTCTTTGCGCCCCTCTGCGCGGCGCGTTTTGAGTTGACTGTGAACAGGCCTTAGTGAGCCTGTGCAGCTCCTGAATGATGGTGGGCGTCCGCTGAGCCTTCTTCGTCGTGATGCTCTTCGTGGTGCTCATCGTGCGATTCGGACGCCATGGTGGCGAAGACGAGCACGAGGAGCGCGAACACGGAGGCCTGGATGAAGCCGACGAAGAGTTCCAGGCCATAGATGATGTCCACGGCCAGGAACGGCACGAGGAACGTGAGCATGAGAATGAGGACTTCGCCGGCGAAGATGTTGCCGAAGAGACGGAAGGCGAAGCTGATGACGCGGATGAATTCCGAAAGCAGCTCCAGGATGCCGACGAAGGAGTTGATGCCGTTGAGGTTGAAGAACTTCTTCAGATAGCCGAGCCCGAGCGACTGGAAGCCCCAGAACTCGATGCAGAAGAAGGCGATGATGCCCAGGGCGAGCGTGTTGTTGATATCGCTATAGACGCCGCGGAAATAGGGGATGACGAGCCCGAGCTTCTTGCTGTTCTCGAAGTCCACCCCGGTGAACGTTGCGTGCAACGCCGGGCTCTCGATGCCGTGGTGCTCGCCCTCGCCCTCGGCGCCGTGGTCATCGGCCGAGGAGAGGAGCCGGGGCGCATCGGAGGTTGCCTTCAACTTTTCTGCGGCGGCGACAACCATCTCGGGTGAGGGGTGGTCGACATCCTCCTCGGACGCTTCGAAGTCCGCGAACGTCTTTGCGAGGAAGACGACGTAGCGGTCGAAGGCCTCGCCTCCCG
>CAYYSD010000010.1:5945-42335 GCA_964474285.1 uncultured Anaerolineaceae bacterium
CACCTTCGTGGACGTGGAAGTGCACAGCCTTCGCGCCGGACTTGATGGTGAGGATGCTGCCCCCGCCGTTCATCGGCGCGGCCGAGTACTTGTGCCCCTCGGAAACCTTGCCCTCGGCATCCTTGGAGATCTTGTGCGGGTCGTCGGTCTCGAGCTCGTGGAAGATCTCGTGGCCCACATCTTCGAACTTGCCGATGGCGTTGAAGAAGGGCAGGAGGCCGAACCAGTTGGAGCAAATGATGAAGATAAAGAGGGTGGCCACCACCGGGAAGAAACGGCGGGCGTTCTTTTCGCCGGCGATCTCTTCGACCTGGCCGTAGAGGAATGCGATGACGGCTTCCATGAAGTTCTGGAGGCCGGAAGGCATGACCTTCATGCCGCGGGTCGCGAGCAAGGAGAGGATGATGATGAACGCCATCACCACCCACGCGGTGATCATGGTGTTGGAAATATTGAGGAAGCCGACCCTGGTGATGATTTCCGCGGGGACGATAATTTCCGGCTGAGGCCCGCTGGCGAAGAGGAAGCCGACCGCGACCCATGCGAGCACGACGGCGGCGCCACCAAGAATGTAGACCAGCTTCAACTCAGTACTTCTCCGGCGGCCCGCTATTCAGGCGCTTCATGAACGGCCGAAGCATCTGTACACCACCGACCAGCGCCACCGCAAGCCCGAGGAAGATGCCCGCCAGGGTGAATACCGGTTCGAGACCCGTCTTCTGATCGACCACGTGGCCGATCCAGATGCCGAGGATGATGCAGGCGGCGAAATACCACCCGACACCCAGCAGGTGAGCAGTTGGCGCGAGCCAGCTCCTCACGTTCGCCTCCCCTCAGGCGCGCGGGCTTTCGAACCCGGCGCATCATAGGCGGATTGTGACGAAATGCGCAAGCGAACCCGGGGGATTCGCGAGCGGACTTCGCCCCCTTCGGACAGCTTTGCACCATACCGGGCCGCGGGCGCCCGGGAAACGTGTTCGAAACGCCTGCTACTTCTTCTCGAAGTCGGAGAGATCGAGGCCCTCGATGAAGTCCTTGAAGGCCCCCAGGCGTTCGAGTTCGGCAGGATCGATGGGCTTCTGCGAGGCGGCGTCGGCGGGCGAGCGCGCTTCGCCGTCCTCATCGAGGAGGACGCCGGCCGCGTCGAGAACCGACTCCTCGGCGAAGATGGGAACTTCCGTTCGCACGGCCAGGGCGATGGCATCCGAAGGACGCGAATCGATCTCCATGGTGTCGCCGCGCACATCCAGGACGATACGAGCGAAGAAGGTGTCGTTCGACATGTCGCTGACGAGGATGTAGACGACGCGACCGCCGAGCTGTTCGATAGTGTTGCGGAGGAGATCGTGGGTCATGGGCCGAACGACGTTGACAGCCTGGAGGCGTACCGCGATGGCATCCGCTTCGGCAGGGCCGATCCAGATTGGGAGGTAGCGGTCGGAATCCTTCTCGCGGAGGATGACGACGCGCTGGTAGTTCATGAGGCTGAGGCGCACGCTCTCGATGCTCATTTCCCTCACTGCGTCACCTCCCTGTACACCCGTGTACATCCTCGATGTTAGGCGTGTGCGGATCAGGCCGTCAACGGATTCGGGATGGGGATGGCAGCGACCCGAATCACGGGGCAGGAGGGTTCGGTTTCGGGGGCTCCGGGGGCACCTCGATCTCGTAGCAAAAGGGGCAGATCAGCCCCTCCGGGAACTTCGTGCCGCAACGTGGACAGGTGCGCATCTGTTCGAAGGTGGCGCGGGCGGGCGCGGTGCGTCAAGGGGCGACGGGCCTTGGAGGAGTGACGAAGCACGGGCCTCCTCCAGTCCGTTGGCAACGCCAATCCCGGTGTCGCTCAGCCTGGTGAATCACAACGCTCGGTCGATCCACCGCAATAGCCATCCGTGACGAGGTTCGATCCCATGATTGTGAAACCGGGGCCAAGTGCGCGGGACACAGGAATCAACTGGCAATCCTTGTCTCGCGGATACGCGGGGCTGTGGACTGGGTCGAATTCGTCAAGAATTCGAGAGATGTTTCATCAGTTCCGCGTCCCCATGTGACTTGAACGTCTCCCGAGAGAGATGCCCCCTGAGCACGACCAATGGCGGCCTCACGAATAAACTCTGAGGTAGAACTGCCCACTCGGCGCGCAGCCTCTCGAATGGCCTTCATGTCAGCGAGAGCGAATCGCACAGACTGGACCACCGTGGCACTTGCTGACGGTTCGTGCACGACGCCATCTTCAGCCCATTCGACTTGTGCAGCCTCGTTTATCTCAGACACCTTGCTTTTGCGCCTTGTTCCGTTCGCCATCGCTTGACTCCCAAACCGTCACAGGCCTCCAGACTCGCCTGTCATGCGGCTCGACTATGATGGTGAGGTACCGGCCGTGCGAGTCCCGGCCCACGATCTGGTACGCCCCCCTTCTCCCGCGCTTGTTTCGAAATGAGGCATACCTCCTCAAGAGAACTTCATCCACATCGTCCGGCGTGATCGCCCTATGCGACCCGGCGATCTTCTCTTCGTTGTCCGCGTCCCACGCAAACGCATCGACTTGAGGCATCGGACCTGACCTACAGACTGTAGTGTACTGTGTAGTTCGAAACCACTACTTGGAGAAGACTTTGACCGATCGAGTGGATGTCGAGTTCCTGATTCTAGCCGATTGGGCCCAGGTTCTTGGCGGAAAGCTCTACCTCCAGGGCGGCGGATGGGACACCCTGACCGTCGGGTCGGCGTTTCCGCACAAACGGAACCTCGGAATAGCGGCCGGCTTCACGGTGCCGTGGGCCGCCACCAACCAGAAAGCCAACATCGCGCTTGAAGTGAAAGACGACGACACGCAGTCGTCCCTCTTCAAGCTTGAGGGCCAGCTTGAGGCCGGTCGCCCTCCGGGCATTCCGCCCGGAATCGACCAGTTGGTCCTAATGGCACTGAACAACGTAGCCGAATTCGAGTCCTCTGGCTCGCACGTTATCGTGGTCACGATCGACGGAGAAGAAAGACGCCGGAAAGCGTTCCGGGTCGTTCAAGCTTCGCAAGGCTCGGTTCGCCTCCCGTAGAGAGAGAGTTCGCGACGATCTTCGAGCCGGCCTAATCGAACCAACGAACTTCGCCGGGGGCGAGTTCCACTTCGAAGACCTGGCCGCGCGCTTCGATCGCGAGCGTCCGGGAACGCGGGAGGTCGTTGCGGACCTGGATCCGGCCACTGACGGGCCGCTGGAAGAGCGCGTGATAGTTGATGTGGCCGGTGTCGCCGACCACACGGGGTGTCGGCCCGGCGCCGGTGACCTGCCAGAGCGTGCCTTCGTGGGGTCGGAGGAGAATGTCGCCTTTGCCAAGGAGACGCCCGTTGAAGATGTCGAAGGCAATCTCGCCGGGACGCAAGTGTTCGGCGATCACCACCCAGCGGGGGGCATCGTCCCAGTTGAGGATGCCGACCAGGCCACGGCCTTCGCCCAGGGTGACGCGCCACGATGAGGGCGCCGGCCCCTCAGACGGACGGATCGGGTCGGCCGCGACACCCGCCGGGGGGACGAGCGCGAGGGCCAGGTTTCGGCGGGCCTCGGACAGCTTCGCCAGGTGATCGCTGGCGACGACCATGCCACCGCTGAGAGCGATGCCCGTGACGAGAAAGCGCACCTCCGCCTCGTTCAGCGACGTCTCGGTGTCCCGGACGACGAGGCAATCGGGGTCGTTGGCAAACCAGTTGTTGTGCATCCAGTTGCGCTGAAGCGCCATGCGCAGAGCGTGCTTGACAGAGGGTTTCGTACCGTCGGACCAGGTCTCTTTCACGTCCGGGCCGACACGCATGGCGTCGACCAGCCCGATGGCGGGGCCGAAGTGACAGGTGCACCCAAGGATGAACGTCGAATCGCCCGCTTCTTCGCGGATGATCTCCAGCCCCCGGCGGAGGTTGACCGGGGCGGTCGTGCCGGCTGCGTGATAGCGAACCCGGTCGCCGGGCTGCGCTGCATACGCGAGGGCGTCGAGCTTGAGGTATTCGTAGCCCCACTCGCGAACGACGGTGCGCACGACATCCCGCAGCCAGGTCTGGGCCTCAGGATTCGTGCAGTCGAGGACCGCGCAGCGTCCGAGCCAGGTATCCACAAAGAGCACCTCGCCGGATGTGCCCGTGAGCGCCATCACAGGATGTTCACGAAGCGCCGAGGATTCTTCATGGAGCAGGAATGGTGCGAGCCAGAGGCCCGGCCGATAGCCCGACTCGCGGATGTTGCTCGCGAGCGCGGCCATGCCCGACGGGAACTTCTCGTTGGGCTGGAGCCAATCCCCCGTGCACGACTGGTAGCCGTCATCGATTTGGACGTACTCAGCGGGGTGGGCCTGGTCCTTCATCGCCGTGAGGTTCGCGAGGATGTCCTCCTCAGACACGGCGCCATAGTAGTAGTACCAGCTGCACCAGCCCGTCGGGACGTGTCGCGGGACGCGCGCCGACATCTCGCTGCCGGCGGCCGCTGCGTAGGCGTGGGCCAGGGCGGTGGCGTCGCTGCCTTCGCGGATGATGATCGGGGGGAGGTCCAATGATTCGCCGGGCGCGAGGACCGTGGCCTCGAGGGCAAAGGTGACACGCAACTCGAGCAGGAGCTCTTCGGCGAGATCAACATCGAACTCGATATCGCAGAAGAAGCGGTCCATGCGGGCGCAGCCGACGAGGAGGGCGGGCGCCGGGCACGCCGGAAGATGGAGGACGGCCATTTCGTGACTCACGTAGGTGCGGACGGCACCCGCTTCGTGCATGAAGTGGCCGGAATAGCCCTCCGGCTGCGGCTCGGCGAAGTTCCGCACGAGCGCGTCCATCTGCATGTAGCGCCCATGGAGCCAGGCCCACCCGCCCACGAGTGGCAGGTTCGGCTTCACCCGCAGGGTGACGGTACCTGGCGTCATGGGGGCATCGCCGCGGTTGGTGAGCGTGGCACGGATGCGGTTGTCGGCGGGGTCAAACCGCCAGGAGAGCCCGGAGACGAAGTCGAAGTCGAGTTCCCAGGGGAGGTTGGTCACAGAAGGCTCTCAGGGCTGGCGAGCGCGTTGACGGCAACCAGCGCCGGGCCGGGATTTGGAAACAACAAGGGCATGTGCACGGAGCAAGCATACATCCGCACGCACCGAAGCCGGGCTCCAACGCGCGGCGCCCTACCAGGGAAGCGGAGGCCGCAACAGGATTCGTGACACGTTTGTGACATCTTCGCCAGCCTGAGGTGACACTCCCCGCCTACGTTGAGGGCTCTGGCCAACGGCCGAACGGAGGTTGAAGATGTCGCAACAATGGCTCATGACGAACGACCCGAGACAGTCCTACGTGTTCTCTGACGGACGGGCGACCGTCACCGACGAAGGCGGGCGCTTCGGGCGTTCCATGCGGAAGTTCTTTGGCGTGGCCGCGAAGGGTCGCACGTGGTCGCGCGTGTTGTTCCTGCTCTCGGGCCTGGTCACGGGCGTGGCCGCGTTCAGCATCCTGGTGACGGGCATCGCGACTGGCGGAGGGCTGGCGATCACGCTGGTCGGCCTCCCCATCCTGGTGGCGATGATGTACCTCTGGTGCGTGATGGCGGACGGACTGCGCGCCTGGACCAACCTGCTACTCGGGACTGCGATCGCACCACTGCGGTTCGCGGGGGAGCGAGGCGCACTGTGGTCGTGGACCAGGATCAAGGCGCGGATGTCGAACAGCCTGACCTGGCGCTCGCTCGTGTACCTCTTCCTCGATTTTCCACTTGGGCTGGCCACGTTCATCGTCGCGGTGGTGGCAATCTCGGCGCCACTCGGTCTGATGGCGCTGCCTGTCACCTACTGGTTCGAGGACCCCGAACGCTGGGACGGCCAGACGTTCGCAGGGATCGACCCGAACAACTACGGGCTGGTGCTCGCCGTGGCGATCGCGGGCTTTTTCGCATTCTTCGCGGCGCTCCACGGGCTGAACTGGCTCGCGGTGGGCCGTGGCCGGCTCGCAGTGCTGTTCTTTGCATCACAACGCGCCGCGCCCGCGGTGCCTTCGGTCAGCGATCGGGCGAAGGCCGCGTTCCAGGCCTGGACCGATTCGGACGCTGTGGTCGTCGCGACAACGCTGACGCCTCCGAGTTCCGCCCCGGGCGCAAACGAGCCAGACCGGCCATCCGCGGAGGCCGCGACGGCGCCGCGCATCTCTGTCGATGTTGTGATGCGCTCGGTTCACGTGGGAGCGCGCGAGGTGGAGCTGACGCCGAAGGAGTTCGATCTGCTGGCGCTGTTCGCGCAGAACCCGGGCCGGCCTTTCAGCCGCGATGAACTGCTCGACCGCATCTGGAAGAACGAATACGACGTGACGGACCGCACGATCGACACGCATGTGCAGCGGCTGCGAAAAAAGCTCGGCGAACAGGCCGAGGCGATTCAGACCGTGTGGGGGGTCGGGTACAAGTTCCAGGCGAAGGAGCCCGAGGAACGCGGAACGGCTCCCCGAACTGACGGCTAGCCGAAGACAAGGGCCGCAGCGCCGGCGAGAGCTTCTTCGAACTTCGCGAGCGCCTCGCCGCCCCTGGCTTTGCGGTTCGCGCTCCCGTCTTGTTCCGGGGCGGAACGCGCGAGGGCGCGACCTTCGCGGGCGCCGCCCAGCGCCGTGCGGTAGCGCTCGTAGGCGCCTTCGCGCGCGAGTGCCGCGGAGGCGATCGCCGCCTTGCGCAGGGCCTCCTCCAGCTTCTTGCCCGCGTTGTCGAGCTTGCTCACCATCTGCTGCGCGGCGGCCACACGGTCACGTTCCACTTCACCGTCGAAGCGGCGGTCGTTGACCGCGTCCCGCGCCTCATCGACGGCGTCGCCCGCGCCGAGCACGGCGTCGGCGGCCTCGGCCACACGCTTTGCCTGTTCGTCGTTCATTGTCTGCCTCCTTTCTGAAGTCGGGCGACTACCCGCCGTTGTATGCCCGTGCGACGCCTGCGTAGCGCTCAAGGATCGGGAGCACGGTCTCTGCGGGAGCAGGCGGGAGCATGAAGACCGCCCGATCGACGCCGCCCTCTTCGAGCGCCTGTATCGCCGCAGGGTCGGCCCGGGCGGCGAAGATAGTGATGGGCATCTCCCCGCGCCTTTCGGCCCTGGCGCGAGCTTTGAGCTCGGCGATCTTCCCGGGGAGCTCGGCCGTCATCCGGCCACCGATGGGCATCCAGCCGTCACCGTATTCGAGCACCCGGTCGAGTGTTCGCGGGCCGTTGCCGCCGATGATGATGGGCGGGTGGGGCTTCTGGACCGGCTTGGGCCACGACCAGAGCGGGTCGAAGTTCACGAACTGACCGTGGTACTCCGGCTCGTCTTTCGTCCAGATCTCCTTCATCGCCAGGATGCGTTCGCGGAGGACCTTCCAACGGACCGGGCCGCGAGTGCCGTGGTTCTCCATCTCCTCGATGTTCCAGCCGCCGCCGATGCCGAAGAGCACACGCCCGCCGGAGAGGTGGTCCAGGCTGGCCACTTCTTTGGCCAGCGTGATGGGGTCGCGTTCGATCACGAGGCAGATGCCGGTGCCGAGCAGCAGTGTCTTCGTGACGGCCGCGACGGCGCCAAGCGCCACGAACGGATCGAGGGTGTGCCAGTATTCCTGCGGCAGTTCCGCGCCACCGCCCCATGGAGACTTGCGGCTCGTGGGGATGTGCGTGTGCTCCGGGAACCAGAGGGAATCGAAGCCCGCGTCTTCGACGGCCTTGCCGAGCGTAACGACGTCGATGGCGAAATCGGCGGGAAACATCGAGATACCGAACTTCATGGCGCTTCCTTTGGTCTGGGGACTGGTGTGTTGGGGCATTCTACGCGGCCACGATGACGGGTGGGTTTGGGCGCTTTCCCATACACACCGGTGGACCTGTTGTGTATGATCCTGGAATGAAGGCGAAGACCGTCCGGGTACAGATCCTCCTTTCCGAAGAGGAAGACGACGCGATCGAATGTGAAGCGCGCAAGCTCGGCATCTCGAAGAGCGAGGTCGTGCGCAGGCAAATTCGGCCGCTCGTTGCCGTCCCGGAGGACTGGGTGAGCCCGTTCGAAGATCTCATCGGGATGTTCAAATCAGACGAGGGTCCGACAGACATGGGCAGCAACCATGACGGCTATCTCTATCCAGTCGACGACGAATAAGCCGTGGACTGCCTGCTCGATACCGGAGCGATGTTTTCGGTTCTGATGGAGCGCGACGCCGACCACGCCATGGCACGCGCCTTCCTTCGTACGCCCAGGCTGAGGCTGTTCTCGACCGCAGCAATGATGGGAGAGCTCTACACCCTGAGCCGGCGGCGCGTGGGATATCAGGCAGCCAGGGCAGCGATCGTCCGCATCGAGGGGGATCCGACGATCGATATCTTCCAGATGGAGCCTCCGCTCGATCGAGAAACGTGGGCCGTGATCGACGAATTCGCCGGGGTTCCCTTGAGCTACGTTGACGCGAGCCTGGTGGCCCTCGGGCGGCGGCTGCGGATAGCCTCGGTCTTCAGCTTCGATGATGACCTTCGCCGGGCCGGGCTCACCCTGGTCCCGGGCGGGGCCGGTTGAGAGAGCCCGTGCGCGTTACTTGCGCCCGAATGCGAAGCCGTCCCGTTTCATGCTGACGAACCGGTTCTGGCCGATGATGACGTGGTCCAGGACCTGGATGTCGAGCAGCTTCCCGGCCTCAATCATGTCACGGGTCGCTGCGATGTCCTGGGGACTGGGCTTTGGGTCCCCGGAAGGGTGATTGTGGGCCACGATGACGGAAACCGCCCGCAGAACGATGGGTTCGCGGAAGACATCCGCGTGGCGAACGCCCACCGCCGCGACGCCGCCCTCGCTCGCGATGGACGCACCGAGCAGCCGGTTGCGGATATCGAGCGAGAGGACCCAGAGCTGTTCTCCCGTGAGGCCGATCATGCGGCTGCCCAGGACGGCGTTCACAGCCTCGGGTGACTCGACGAGCGGGCGGCTCTCGGGGTCGAGTGCGCCTGCACGGCGCCCGAGTTCGACGGCAGCCAGGATTTGCGCCGCCTTCGCGGGGCCCAGGCCGCGGGTTCGTTGAAGTGCGGCGGCGTCAGCCCGAATGAGCCCGGCAAGCCCGACGGAGCCTTCGAGGAGACGGCGCGCCAGCTCCAGGACGTTTTCGCCGGGCACGCCACTGCCGAGCACGATGGCGATCAGTTCGGCCTCACTCAACACGGAGGGGCCGTGGCGCAGGAGGCGTTCGCGCGGGCGTTCATCGCTCGCGTATTCGCGCATCGTGCGGTAGGCGGGAGGAAGGGCGCCGCCACCGAGGTCTTCGCTCATGCGTGGATTGTTGCCGGTGGCCCGGGGCGAAACAAGCTAGTGTGCTGGATCTGTCTCGGCGGTTCCGGCGGCGTTTTCGGTGGGCACGGGCGGGGCGACTTTCGAGAGTTCGATGATGGAGGCGGAGTGCTCGTAGTAGTGGATCCGCAGGTAGTCGCCCTGCTTCACATCGCCGTGGAGGTCACGGTCGACGCGGAAGATTTGCTTGTTGTCCATCCGGATCCAGTGGCTGCGCACGACGAGCGCATCGTTGCGCGACCATCGCCGGGTGACGTATCCCTCGACGTGGGTCGGCTTCGAAAAGAGGTCCCACGTGGGCTGGATAGCCTGGTAGCCGAGCAGGATGGTCACGAACCCGAGGATGAAGACGAGGAACCAGGAGCCGCGATTGCCACCCAATGCCTCATCGATGAAGAAGAAGATGAAGCCGAACAGGCTCAGGAGAAAGAACGGCGACCACGTGATCGCGCTCATCAACAGGCTTCGGCGGGTGCGCGCGTGAGCCATTTCGCGCTGGACTTCGGGGTCGTCGTTCCAATTCATGGTTTGGGAATGATAAGCACTGCGCCGATACCGAGCGTATTGGCGTTCACGCCCGGGTTCGCAGCTTCGAGAGCGGCAAGGGTGATGCCGAAGCGCTGGGCAATCGCGCCCAGCGTGTCGCCGGCCTGGACGGTATAGGTCTCGGGCGTCGCGATTGTTGGCGAAGCCTCAGGGGAGGGCGATGGCGAAGGCAGCGGCGTGCGCACAATGGTTGTGGGGCCGGCGGTGCGCGGTGGGGTGGGTGTGGCGGTGTTGGCGAACGAGGGAGTGCTCGTGGCGACGATCCGGGGCGTGTCCGCGCGCGTCTCGGATTCCGGGGGGCGAAGCACAAGGAACGCGGTGACGATGGAACCGATGACCAGCGTGAGAAGAGCGCCGCGGAACGCCATGGTGGCGGGCACGGCCGATTCGGGGGCGAGGCAACGCAAGCAGACGTCTTCGCCGTGGTCGGGACAGTAGAGCCTGCCACAGGTCGGGCACTGCGCTTCTGCTGGATTGCCACAGTAGTGGCAGGTCGGGTCGGCCATGGCCTAACCGTACCTGACCTGCCCGCGTTGGGGCCAGCGCACCGTTGCCCCGAGTTAACCGCCGTTTGCAGGCGTTCGACTGGGCCAAATTGGGTTACGCTTCGTGCGTGACCACAAACGCCCTGCTCGCTTTTCGTACGCACTACGGGAATGAGCCCGCCGTGGTTGTCCGTGCGCCCGGGCGGGTCAACCTCATCGGCGAGCACACGGACTACTCGCTGCTCCCGGTGCTGCCCATGGCGATCGATCGCGCAATCACGATCGCGATCCGGGCCGCCGGAGACGGGACCGTGTCCGCAAACTCCGAGGGCTTTGGCGAAGTGACCCTGGCGCCAGGGGGGCACGCCCCGGCGGAAGGGTGGGGACGGTACGTGTGGGCAGCGCTGGCCGAACTCCAGGACCTCGGGGCGACGCAAGGTGCACGCATCGCGATCACGTCGACCCTCCCGGCCGGCAGTGGGCTTGCTTCTTCGGCGGCCCTGACCACCGGCATCATCGCCGGGCTCGTGGCGGCGTGGGGGATTCAGCTGGAAGGCGAGATGATCGCGACGCGTGCGATGGCCGCCGAGCACCGCCTCGGGGTGGAGACGGGCGGCATGGACCAGCAGGCGATCCTGTTCAGCGAAGCCGGTTCGGCGCTACGGATAGACTTCGACCCGCCGGCGCTGAAGCTCGTGCCGATCCCGGCCGGGCTCGCGTTCGTCGTCGCCTCATCGGGCGAAGCGGCGGAGAAGACGGGCGCCGCCCGTGCGCGTTACAACGAACGCGTGGTGGGGGCCCGGCTCGCGGCGGCGATGCTTGCGGACCAGGTCGGGCTCGACATCGGAACGCCGCCCACGCTATCCGAGGTAGCCGGCGTCGACGTTGTGGATGTGCTCGTCGACGACCTGCCTGAACAGGTTTCGGCGCAAGAGGTCGCGCACGGGGCGCAGGTGGACGTCGAACGACTCGTGCGCCTCAGTGCGGACCGGCTGGATCACATGGCCAAGCTGCCCGTCCGGCGCGTGGCGCGCCACATCTTGAGCGAGGCGTACCGCGTTGAACAGGCGGAGGCGGCGCTGGAGGCAGGCGACCTCCGTGCGTTCGGGCGGCTCCTCAACGAATCGCACGACAGCCTTCGCCAGGACTTCCGCTGCAGTACGGCCGCTCTGGACAGGCTTTGCGCAGCGATGCGGAAGGCCGGAGCGCTGGGCGCACGGCTCACCGGAGCGGGTTTTGGCGGGTACGCCCTCGCGGCCTGCGCTCCGGCCAGCGTCGAGGCCGTGGTCGCCGCGGCTGTCGCGGCGACCGGCGGCCCCGCCTTCGAGGTGCACGCCTCGGCCGGGCTCGAAATCCTCCCGCCATGACGCGCACGCCGGCTTCACGGGCGGTCCTGCTCGCCGCGGGCCGCGGCACGCGCCTGGGTGCGATTACAGCGAACTACCCCAAGGCGCTCCTGCAGGTCGGCGGGCGGCCGGTCATCGTCCACATCCTCGACGGCCTGGCCGCGACGGGCATCCGCGACGTGACCATCGTGACCGGGCATTTCGCGGCGCTGCTGGAAGCGGAAATCGGCGGAGGCGAGCAGTCCGGGTTCTCCGTTCGCTACGTCCGCCAGGAGAGGCTCGACGGAACCGCGCGGGCGCTGAATCTTGTGCGACCCGAACTCGGGCAGGAGCGCTTCTTCTTCGGCTGGGGCGACATCCTCGTGCGGCCGGCGAACTACCGGGCGGTCCTGCGGGCGGCGCGTTTCGCCGATGCGGTCCTGGCGGTCAACCACGTCGACGACCCGGCGGACGGCGGTGCGGTCTACGTGGACGACGAGATGCAGGTCACCGCCCTGATCGAAAAGCCCGGGCGGGGACAGTCTTCGACGAACTGGAACAACGCCGGCTTCGGTGTCCTGGGACCCGAGATCTGGGAGTTCATCGACGCGCTCGACCCCTCGGAGCGCGGCGAGTATGAACTTCCTCGCGCGATCGGGGCGATGGTGTCTGCCGGTGTCGAAACGCGCGCAGTGGCGGTCGAGGGCCCGTGGTTCGACATCGGGACGCCGGAGGCGCTGGACGCCGCGCGCAAGGCGTTCCGCTAGCGGGCCCGTGCGGCGACCCATCGCGGAACGCGCGGTGCAGGCAGCGGGCAAGGCCCGTGACGAGCCTTCGTGTATGCTTTCCGCCGTGCGCGTGCTGGTGGCTCCACAGGAATTCAAGGGCAGCCTGGGGCCGGATGAGGCGGCAGCGACCATCGCCGCGGGCATTCGCAAGGCCCACCCTCACTGGCAGTTCGACATCCTTCCGCTCTCTGATGGCGGACCGGGGTTCAACGATGCGTTGAGGCACGCGGCGAAATCGGACACGTTCGCCGAGATCGTCTGCGATCCGCTGGGCCGGAAAGTGCTGGGGCGTTTCGGGATGTTGCGGGCTTCGCGCACGATCGTCATCGAGGCGGCGGCGGCCAACGGCCTCCATCACGTCAGACCGGAAGAACGCGACCCGCTGCGCGCGGACACGTTCGGCGTGGGCCAGATGATCCTCTCCGCTCTTGGGCTGAAGCCCCACGCGATGGTCATCGGCGTGGGCGGAAGCGCGACCACGGACGGCGGAGCGGGGATGGCTCGGGCGTTGGGCGCGCGATTCACGGACATGGCGGGCAACGAACTGCCGCCCGGGGGCGCGGCCCTTGCAGAACTGGCGCGTATCGACTGGCGGCGGCCCGCCGAGTTCGACGGGATCGACATTGCGGTTGGCACGGACGTCACCAACCCGCTGGTGGGCCCGTTGGGCGCGGCAACCGTGTTCGGACCACAGAAGGGCGCGACGCCGGAACAGGTCGACATCCTGGAGGCGGCCCTGCTGCGCTATGCGGCAGTAGTCAAACGCTCGCTGGGAGTGGATCTCGCGGGCATGCCCGGGGCAGGGGCGGCGGGCGGCCTTGCCGGGGGCCTGCACGCGTTCCTGGGCGCGCGCATCGTCAGCGGGTTCGATCTCGTGGCCGGTGCGACGAACCTGCACGAACGCTTCGCCGCGGCGGATATCGTCGTCACGGGCGAAGGCTCGTTCGACAGCCAGTCGCTGGCGGGAAAGGGTCCGGGGCGGCTGCTCGAAATGGCGCGGGCGGCAGGGAAACCGGTCGTGGTGTTCGCAGGGCGCTCGGGAGTCGCCGACCCGGCGGTGCGCACAATGGATTCGATCGAAGTGGACGCAGCGCGGTCCATGGCTGAGGCGCCGGACATCTTGCGCGCGCTGGCGCAGCGCTGGGCCGAAGAGTTCGAACCGGTGTAAGGGGGGAGGGAAATGGTCGGGGTGACAAGATTCGAACTTGTGGCCTCTTCGTCCCGAACGAAGCACTCTGCCAGGCTGAGCTACACCCCGGACCAACGGTCAGACTAGCAGGTTCCAGCGCTTGGGGCGATGTGGATTGACGAAGCGCGGCGACCGGCGGATACTTTCGAACATCTGTGCGGATTGGACGCCCGATGTCACTCGCCGCGAACCCACGCCCGCCCGTTCTCGCACCCATCGGCGGTCTGCGGGATGGCTAAGCCGCCGCCCGCATACCCCGTCCCTGCGGTCCGGCCGCTTCCTCCCGCGACGATCGCGGCAAAGGTGGTCGCCGAGCTCGAAGGACACACCTCGGGACTGACGGTGCGCCAGTTGCCCGCGCGGGAAGCCCGCTTCGCAGACTGGCCGGAGGGGCTCGATGCACGCCTGGTCGCCGCCCTGGGGCGCAAAGGGATTCGAGCGCCGTTCACGCACCAGGCCGCGGCAATCGAGCACGCGCGGTCGGGGCGCAACACGGTGGTCGTGACGCCAACCGCGAGCGGCAAGACGCTCTGCTACAACGTCCCCGTGCTGGACACGATCCTGAAGGACCGGTCAGCCCGGGCGCTCTATCTCTTTCCGACGAAGGCGCTGGCGCAGGACCAGCTCGACGAAGTGCACGGGCTCATCGGAGATGTGGGCGAGCAGGTGGGCGTGTTCACCTACGACGGCGACACCCCGGCAGACGCCCGCCGGGCCGTGCGGACGGCGGGCCACATCGTGCTCACCAACCCCGACATGCTCCACAGCGCCATCCTTCCCCATCACACCAAGTGGGTGAAGCTGTTCGAAAGCATCGAGTACGTGGTCATCGACGAGATGCACATGTACCGGGGAGTGTTCGGCAGCCACGTCGCAAACGTCATCCGGCGGCTGCGGCGGATCTGCGCGTTCTATGGCTCCAGCCCCACCTTTATCCTTTGCTCGGCGACGATCGCGAACCCGGCGGAGCTGGCCCGCGCGCTTGTGGGCGACGATGTCGAACTGGTGGACGACAACGGCGCTCCGGCCGGCGAACGCGTGGTGGTGATCCACAACCCGCCGGTCGTGAACCGGGAGCTCGGCATCCGGCAATCGGCGTTGACGGCGGCCCAAAACGTGGCCGCGACACTCATCCACCAGGGCGTGCAGACGATCGTCTTCGCGCCCAGCCGGACGCGCGTCGAGCTGCTCCTCACGTACCTCCGGGAGACGTTGCGGCGCCGCCCGGGAGAGCCCGAACGCGTCGCGGGCTATCGCGGCGGGTACCTGCCGAACGAGCGGCGCCGCATCGAGGCCGGGCTGCGCGACGGCACCGTGCGCGGCGTGGTCGCGACGAACGCGCTGGAGCTGGGCATCGACATCGGCGGGATGGGCGCGAGCGTGGTGATGGGCTACCCGGGTTCGCTCGCGAGCCTCTGGCAGCAATTTGGACGCGCCGGGCGGACGAGCGAGATGTCGCTCTCCGTGCTCGTCGCCTCTTCGAATCCGCTGGACCAGTACGTGGCCGCAAACCCGGACTTCGTCTTCTCGCAACCGCCAGAGCGAGGCCTGATCGACCCGGACAACCTGTTCGTGCTGGGCAGTCACCTGAAATGCGCGGCGTTCGAGCTGCCATTCCTCGCGGACGAGGTGTTCGGGGCGCACACGGGCGAACTGCTCGACATCCTGGCGGAAGAGGGCATCCTGCAGCGCGCGGGGAACCGCTACCACTGGATGAGCGAGTCCTACCCGGCAGAGGCCGTCAGCCTCCGGACGGCCAGCACCGACAACTTCGTCATCATCGAGCAGGGGCCGCAGCCGAAAGTCATCGGTGAATGCGACCGGCCGAGCGCGCCGCTGCTCATCCACGAAGACGCCATCTACATCCACCGCGGGCAGCAATACCAGGTGGAATGGCTGGATTGGGACGACAAGAAGGCCTATGTGACGCCGGTGGCGGTCGACTACTACACCGACGCCCAGCTCGCGGTGGAGCTCAAGGTGATCGACGAGTTCGAAGGCGAGCAGGCAGCGGCGGGGCGGCACGAGATGGGCGAAGTGGCCATCACCTTCCTGGCGACCATCTTCAAAAAGGTGAAACTGCACACGCACGAAAACGTTGGCTGGGGCAAGATCGCGATTCCCGAGGCGAACATGCACACCAGCGCGTATTGGGTGAGCTTCGCGGAGAACGCGACGAAGGGGCTCGGGCGTGACGAAATCGCGTCCGGGCTGCAGGGGATCGCGCACCTGGCGAAGAACCTCGCGCCGTTGCACTGTCTCTGCGACGTGCACGACATCGGCACGGAAGCGCAGGTGCGGGCGCCCCACAACCAGCTGCCGACGGTGTTCCTCTACGACACCATCCCGGGCGGCGTAGGACTGGCCGGACGGCTGTGGGAGGTGCGGGACGAGTTGATGGAGCGCTGCCTCGCGACGTTGCTGGTGTGCGACTGCGAATCCGGATGCCCCGGCTGCGTCGGTCCGCAGGTGGATGAACGCAGCCCGGCGAAAGGCGCCGCGCGGGTGATGCTGGAGCGGCTGCGCGGTTAACGGAGGCCGAGTTCGGCTTCAGCCACAGCAAGCTTCGGGCGCTCCCAGAGCCACGCCTCGCGCAGCCAGAAGCCCGGCAGGACCCGGCTTCCGAAGACACCATGGACGGCAGGGATGAGTTCGTAGACGCCGCGCTCGCTGAGCGCATAGAACTCCGCCACGCGGCGCTGCGGGTCGATCAGCCAGTATTCGCGCACTCCGCCCGCCTCATACTCGAAGAACTTCTCGCCGCGGTCGACGCCGCCCGAACCGGGGCTCACGACCTCCACCGCGATGTCGGCGGGGCCGTCGAGGTAGTTTTCACGAAGCCGATCGAGGTGCTCAGTGGTCACAATCATGATGTCCGGCGCCCGACCTGATTCGGTCAGTCTCATGTTGAACGGTTCGAACAGGACTTCGCCGCTTTCGTGGTGGTCTACAAAGTCGGCCATCAGCCGAAGCAGAAACCGGACGAGCCGAGTGTGTTCGTACCCCACAGACATCATCGCGATCACTTCTCCATCGACCCACTCCGAATGCTCATCGACAGACGGATCCGTGAGGAATTGTTCGTAGGTCATGGGGCGACGGTGGCTCTCCTCGGGCGGTGCAGTGGTTGGCGCCTGTGTCATACGTCACCCCGTACCTGAGCCGCTCGAACCCAGTCTCTCGTCCCAGTGTAGCGCTTTGAAACCTCCGCTTGGCCTCAGAACTGGCTGAGGAAGCGCAGGTCGTTCTGGTAGAAGTGGCGGATGTCTTCGATGCCCCAGCGCAGGAGGGCGACGCGTTCGACCCCCATCCCGAAGGCGAAGCCGGTGTAGCGCGACGAATCGTAGCCGGCGTTCTCGATGATTTCCGGGTGGACCATGCCGGCGCCAAGGATCTCGATCCATCCGGTGCCGTGGCAGGTGCGGCAGTCCGCGCCTGAGCCGCGGCAGATGAAGCAATCCATCGCCATCTCCACGCCCGGCTCCACGAAGGGGAAGTAGCTGTGGTGGAAGATGATCTTGCGGTCGTAACCGAACATCTTCCGGGCGAATTCGTAGAGGACGCCCTTGAGGTCGGACATGCGCACGCCCTCATCGACGGCGAGGCCTTCGATCTGGGTGAGCATCCATTCGTGTGTGGCGTCGGTGGCTTCCTGGCGATAGCACTTGCCCGGCACGATGACGCGAACGGGCGGCTGCGGTGTGCGCTCCATGACGCGCGCCTGGTTCGGCGAGGTGTGGGTGCGGAGCAGCATCTTCCGCTCGCCGTCGATGAGCGTGTCGACCCAGATCGTATCCCACATGTCGCGAGCGGGGTGGTCGTCGGGGATGCGCATGGCATCGAAGTTGTACTTCGACCACTCGACCTCGGGGCCTTCGGCGACGCGGAAGCCCATCTCCCCGAACGCTTTGACGCAGTCGCGCATCGTCTGCGTGACAGGGTGGAGACGGCCCATGCGCCGCGGCCGGCCGGGCAGGGAGACATCGAGCGCGCCTTCGGAGGTCAGCGCGTCGAGAGAGGCCTTGCGGAAGGCATCCTGCCGGGCCTCGAGGGCGGCTTCCAGGGCGTTCTTGACGTCGTTGCAGGCGGCGCCGAAGGCCGCGCGGGCATCCTGGGGCTGGTCGCGAACGGACCGGAGCAACAGCGTGTCGCGGCCGTCCTGGCGCCCAAGCCACTTCGCCCGCCACGCATCGAGCGCGGCAGGCTCGCTCAGGACTTCCAGTTCGGCGAGCGCCTCGGCGCGGAGGTCGACAAGGGACGGCGTGGCGGTGCTCATAGGGCGGGTTCAAGTATCGCAGCGCGTGGCGGGCAGTGGCCAGCGGCAAACGTACAAGCTAACGCGACATTGCCGCCATTGGGCGAAGGGTGGGCTTGCGGAGGTTCATGAGGGCGGCAACACCCGTCACACCGGCGAGCAGCGCAACCACGGCGACGACCCCGATGAGGTCGCCCAAGGCACCAAAGGCGAGCACCGGCAGGGAGGCCGCGAGCGCCGACATCGCGGCCTGCGTCGAGCCGACGCGGCCCTGCATCTGGAGGGGGACGCGGTCGTTGATGACCGTCTGGCTGGCGACGGAGACGAGCGCGTAGGCGAAGCCCAGTGGAGCCACGATGATCATGGCCATCACGCCGCCACCATCGAAATTGCCGATCTGGATCGAGTTGAGCCACGAAAACGCACCGAAGCCGCCCGCGAAGTCCGAGAGGGGATTCACGAAGGCGAGCATGCCAAGCAGCACGACGAACGTGAGGAAGCCCACGGTGCTCAGCAGCGCGTGGGGCACGCGGTGGGCGAGGAAACCCGCAATCCGTAACCCCAGGGCGACGCCAATCGCGCCGGGCACGAGGATGAGCACGCCGATGTCCACCGGCAGCTCCAGCACATCGGAGATGTATTTCGGGATGATGCCTCCGAGGACAATCAGGGCGGTCGAGATGAGGGTGAGTTCGATGGCGGCGTGAAGAACCGGCGGGTCCGCTTTCATCTGACGCCACCCGGCGAGCCACCAGCGGCCGACCGCGTTCCCACCCACCTCCCGCCGCTCGGCGTTGTGGATGCGGCCAATGGCGACGGCGTAGACCGAGGCAAGGACGAAGAGGACGGCGCAGATGCTGAAGAGGACGCGCGGCTCGTGGAAGAGGCGCAGGGTCAGGGGTGTGAGCAGGCCGAAGCCGATCAGCTGAGCCACGCCCCCAATGGCCTGGCTCAGGGCATTCGCCTTGGCCAGGCGGTGGCGCTCCACGATGAGGGGCTGTGCGGCGCCCTCAGCGGTAGTGGTGAACTGGGCAGCGGCGGAGAGAGCGACCGCGATGAGGTAGAGCGTTGCGACCCCGCCCGGGTGCAGCGCAACCCACACGCAGATGCCCGCACGAACCAGGTCGCCGGTGACCATGAGCAGGCGCTTGGGCAGGACATCGGCCGCGGCGCCGGCCGCGATGCCCGCAACGGTCGATGGGATGACCAGGGCGAGGACAAGGAGGCTCGAGAGGAAGGCCTTGCCCGTCTCGTCGACGATGAGCAGGAGTAAAGCGAAATTGAGTGCGTTTTGTGCGATGCGCGAAGTGAACCGCGTCAGGCTCAGCATGCGGAAGGCACGCTGTTGAAGGAGCGGGGTTTCCGCGACGACGGCCGTCATTGAGTAGGGATGACGCGCGCCTTGACGCGAGAGGTGAAGCGGGCGCGTTCGATGAGCACGGTGCGGCCGCAGGTGAGGCACTCCATACCCACATCCGCCCCGACGCGGAGGACTCGCCACTCCCAGCCGCCGCAGGGATGCTGCCGCCGCATGCGGTAGACCTGTCCCACCTCGGGTGTGCGGTCAGGAGTCATTGCAGCACGACGGCATCAGGCCAGGGCAGCGGCAGCGGAGTTCAGTTGGTCGCGGAGGAGCTCCGCGGCACGGCCGGCGTTGGCTATCGCGTCGTGGTCGTCGGAGGCGTAGTAGATGGAGCGCGAGGCGCTCACTACCAGCGTGCCCGGGACCCCGCCGGCCGCCTGTACAACCTCCTCGGGACGTCCGCCCTGCCCCCCGACCCCGGGAATGAGGAGCGAAGCGTTGGGGACGAGTTCGCGGACACGCCGCAGTTCCGCCGGAGCGGTGGCGCCGACAACCAGTCCGATTCGCGAGGACCATTGCGTCACCGTGTAGGCAACCTCTTCGTAGAGCCGCCGGCCGTTGGTCAGTTCGAGGTATTGCAGGTCGGCCGCGCCCGGGTTCGATGTGCGGGCAAGCAGGTAGAGCCCCTTGTCCTGGTAGGCGAGGAACGGTTCGATCGAGTCGCGGCCCAGGTAGCCGTTGAGCGTGATGGCATCGAATCCCCAGACATCGAACATCGCACGGGCATAGGCGGCGGCCGTGTTCCCGACGTCGCCTCGCTTTACATCGCCGATGACGGGAATTGACGAAGGGATGGCGGCGAGAGTGGCTTCCAGCGCGCGGAGCCCGGGCAGCCCCCACTGTTCGTAGAAGGCGATGTTCGGCTTGTAGCAGGCTGCGAAGGGAGCGGTCACGTCGATGATGGCGCGGTTGTAGGCCGCAACCTTCTCCGGTTCGTGCCGGGAGAAGTCCGGATCGAGACCCACACACACAAGGGTGCCGGCTTCGCGGCTGCGGGCGGCAAGCTTTTCGAAATAGTTCACGCGGTGACCTCCTCTTTCGTTGGCGCGAATCCGGCGCGCTCCATCGCGGCGCGAAAGGCCCCGCGGTCTCCGGTCACAATGAGGTCGAGCTCGCCGTCGGCCCCGGGGGGGGCGCGAAGCTGGCGTTCGTCCAGCACCTGAACCGCACGGCGAGCCACGGCTTCGCTGGTATCGATGAGGGTAACGCCGGGGAACTCGGCGAGGATGTCGGCGGCGAGGAAGTGGTAGTGGGTGCAGCCCAGGACGACGGTGTCGGCGCCGGATCCAATGGCACCCGCGAGGATGGCCCGAATCGCCTGGCGCGCTCGCGCTGTCCCTGCGCCGCCCGCTTCGACAAGTTCTGCGAGGCCATGGCCCGCGACGCTTTCGATGTGCGCGCCGCGCCCGAATTCGTCCACCACCCGCGCGTAGAGCTCGCCATCGAATGTGCCATCCGTGGCGAGGATAACGACGCGGCCGGAGCGGGAGGCGGCGCTCGCGGGCTTCACGCCGGGCACCATGCCGACGAAGGGCAGGTCCCAGGCTTCGCGCAGGTCTGTGATGGCGGCGGCGGAGGCGGTGTTGCAGGCGACGACAATCATCTTGCAGTTCGCTTCGACAAGGCGGCGCGTAATGGCGAAGGAGCGCTTGCGAACCTCGGCGGCCGGACGCGGGCCATAGGGAAACCAGGCGGTGTCGGCGAAATAGACGTAGCGCTCGTTGGGGGCCATCCGCCGGAGCTGGCTCAGGACGCTCAGGCCGCCAACCCCGGAATCGAAGATGCCAACGGGGCGGCTATCCATTCGAAGTAGCTTAGCACGGATGACCGAGCGGGCGGGGCACGTGATTATGCGAGCGTGACGGACGTTGTGGATGTCGCCATGATCCCCGCCGAAGGGCTCGACATGGACGTGGATGCCTGCGTCGTGATCGATGCGTTCCGGGCGACGACGACGATCGCAACGCTGTTCGATGCGGGTTTGCGCTCCCTGACCGCGTGCGCGGAAATCGATGCGGCCCGGACGTTGGCACGCGACACCGGGGCCTTGCTGTTCGGCGAGGTTCACGGCCTGGCGCCCGCAGGCTTTGACTACGGCAACTCGCCCGTGGAAGCAGCGGCAGCGCCGGTGTCCGGCCGCGATGCTGTCCTTTTCACGACGAACGGGACGCGCGCGCTCACGATGTTTGCGCCGAAGGGGCCGGTTTTTGCCGCCGCGTTCGTGAATGCGCGGGCAGCGGCGGCAGCCGTGAGTGGCCACAGGCGGGTCGCCCTGGTCTGCGCGGGGACCGCAGGGGGCCGTTCCTTCACGCTTGAAGACTTCGCCGCGGCGGGCGCGATCGTGAGGTGCATGCGAGGCATGCGCGGGGGTCTGAGGCTGGATGACGGGGCGCGGCTGGCGGCAATCACGCCGGCAACAGCAGCGCTGGATGCCCACCACGCGCAGACGTTGCGCCAGCTGGGGCTGGAGGACGACCTGGCCTACTCCGTGCGCGAGTCGATCCTCGACGTTGTTCCGCAGGTGGTGGAGCACGGCGCGGGTTGGGCGCGACTTGGCGTCAGGTGACCTGCCGCCATCGCGATTCGAGTTCGGCCAGCGCACGCGGATCCGGCGGACGCCCTCCATAACGCGCGTCCTGGAACGCGGCCGTAATGTCGTCCGTGACTGGCGTGTGCAGGGTGTCGGCGAGCTGCGGAGCGAATTCGGCGGGGGTTGCGCCCGGGGCGCGTTCCTTCCCCTTGCCGGCGGCACGAATGAGGACCTCGCTGTAAAGCCGGATGATGCCTTCCCCTTCGGGGGTGCGCTTTCCGCTGCCCCGGTGGAAGAGCGAGCTGAAGAGCGCGCGGATGTCCTCGCCCATGCCGCCGGCGCTGGTGACAGCGGCATTCGTGGCACGAAGTTTCGCAGACTTCGAACGCATCCGGAGCGCGAACGCAATGGCCCCTGCGACCAATGCGACCACGATGGCGATGCCAACGGTGCGCAGGAGAATGGCGCCGATCCGCTGGTAGAGTGGGGTTCCCTGGCGGCTGTTCTGTTCGAGATCGCCCGCATCGCGAGCGGCGCGCAGGCTTTCGTCCAGGGCCGGGAGCGGGCTGGCGCCGCGGAAGAGAAACTCGAACAACTGCGTTAGCAGCCAGGCCGGCGGAGTGAGGATCCAGACCAGCAGTGTCTCGATGGCCCGGCCGAGCGGGGGCCCGAGGTAAGGACCTACGAGGGTGAAGAAGAGCACAAAGAGCAGCATCGTCACGAGCGTCGCGGCCACCACGCCGCCGAGCATCGCTGCGGCCACTCCGCCCGCGCGGACCTCACCGAACGTCGCGCCACTGAGCGCAGTCTGCGAACAGGCCAGGGTCACGACGGCGACGGCGTAGAAGGCCGCGCCGGCCCGGCCGACTTCGGCCGTGCGATCCGTGAAGACGCTGAAGACCAGGACGAACGTCACGATCATGAAGGGCACCGTCAGGCTGCGCGGGATCGTCTCGATCTCGATCTGATCGACGGAGCGGAGGGCGGAGCGCGCCCAGACCACCAGGAGGATGGCTGCGCCGGTCGCGGCATGACCGCCGGATTCAGCGGTGTCGCCCGCATCGCGGAGAAAGGCGCCGACCCAACCAAGGTCCCAGATCGCGACATCGCCCGCGAATTCGATCCGCATGGCGCCATACAGGGCCACGTAGGAGAGGAGGGCGAGGGCGATTCGTTCGGCAACGCGTGGCAGAGCCACAAACTCCGCGACCTGGGGGAGGTGGAAGGCGATCAGCGCCACGACCACGAACGTGAGGCCCTGGACGGCGTCGTCGCCACCCTTCCGGTAGCCGGACGCGATCCACTCGGCGACCGTATAAGCGACGAGCGCCTCGGCGATGACCGACCCGAGGATGGCCGCGCGGGCGATCACAGCGCGGGCTCCACGCGGCCGAAGCCCTTCACGAAGGGCTGGTAGGGGACGCCGGGGGCGCATGATGGGTCCACCCGTTCGGATGTCGCGATGAGCGCGACGTAGTTCCCTTCGTCCCGCAGGCGAAGAATGGCCGCGGAAAGCGACGGCGGCACGAGCGCAGCGATGAAGACGATGGTTGAGCCCACGGGCATACGGCCGGCTTCCCGCTGCACCTGGATGGCAAGGTCCCCCATGGTGAGCGGCTGGATGACCGCGAGGGCTTCCAGGATGCGCGTGAGCTGATCCCGGGAGCGGGAAGGTGCGAGGCGGATGGGGCGGTCGGCATCGGGGTAGGCGCCGTTCGCGAGCAAGCCGACGGCGTAGCGGTTGCCCGCGGCCCAGGTGGCCACGGAGGCGGCGGCCGTGACGGTACGCTCCAGCTCATCGCGGAAGTATCCCTCCCATGCGTGCTCCATGGTGTCGATGTTGACCATCACGTAGAGCTGCGGCTCGGCGGAGGGCTCGTAGACGCGCGACTGGAGCTCGCCGCTGCGGGCGCTGGCTTTCCAATCGATGCGCCGGAGAGGATCGCCGGGCCGGTATTCGCGCAGACCGGCGATGCGCATCGGGTCTTCGAAGAGGCGGCTGCGGCCTTTGACCATGCCGAGGGGCCGATCGGCGGGCAGGCCCAGTTCGTCCATCCGGATGACGCGCGGGAAGATCGTGAGCTGTTGGGTCTCCTCCTCTTCCTTCACGCCGGGGAAGACACCGAGGAGGTCCGCCGACCGGATCGTGACTGGTCCGACCGAATGATAGCCGCGCTCGGTGGCCTTGAGTTCGAACGACCAGCTGTGCTTTTCGTACCAGCCGAGGGCGCCCCTGCGCACGATCCAGCTGGTGCCGGGGGCGGCGGCGGCGGCAAGCGGTTCGCCCGGGACCTGGATTTGCTCGGCCACGCCGTATCGCCAGGAATACCAGGGCATTGGCAAGAGCTTGCGGTTCTCCAGCTCGAGATCGAGCCGGACGGGCTCATCGATGAAGGCGCGGCGTTCCGAAAGGTGCGCGCGAAAGGTGACGCGCGAAAACAGGTGTTTACGCCAGAAGCGGCTGACGCCCCCGACGATCACGGTGACGAACCCGACGCCCGCCAACATGGGTTCGCCGGCGCCGAACCCGAGGAGCGCCAGGAGAACGCCCAGCGGCAGCCAGGCTTCGCGGAATGGCATGGTTCAGGCCTCGACCGGCACGGGCACGCGCTGGAGCAGGTCCGCGAGGATCTCATCGGCTTCGCGGCCGCGGAGGCGCGCCTGCGTGGAGAGCACCAGGCGGTGGCCGAGCACGTACGGCGCCATCGTCTTCACGTCATCGGGCAGGACGTAGTCGCGGCCGGAGATGGCGGCGTTGGCGCGCGACGCCCGAAAGAGCGCGAGGCTCGCACGGGGGCTTGCCCCGAGCTCGAAGGCTGCCTCGCTCCGCGTGGCGCGCACCAGCCGGACAGCGTAGCGGCGCACGCCCGGGTCGACATGGAGATGCCCGAGGGCATCGGCGAGGCGGGACAGCTCCTCGGCTTCCACGACAGGTTGGAGCGAATCCATCGGACTGCGGGATTCGAAGCGAGCGAGAATCTCGTCTTCGTCATCCTCACCGGGATAGCCCAGCTTCAGGCGCACGAGGAACCGGTCGAGCTGCGCCTCGGGGAGCGGAAAGGTACCTTCGAGTTCGACCGGGTTCTGCGTCGCGATCACCAGGAAAGGGCGGGGCAACTTCGTGGTGATGCCCTCGACGGTGAGCTGGCGCTCCTCCATCGCTTCAAGAAGCGCCGATTGGGTGCGCGGCGTGGCGCGGTTCACTTCGTCCGCCAGCACCACCTGCGCGATGAGCGGGCCTTCACGGAAGGCGAATTCGCCCAGCTTCTGGTTGTAGTAGTTGATGCCCGTGATGTCCGCGGGCATGAGGTCCGGTGTGAACTGAATGCGCTTGAAGGAGCAGCCAAGCGAACGGGCGATGGCGCGGGCGAGCGTGGTCTTGCCGATGCCCGGCACGTCTTCGAGGAGAATGTGGCCTTCGCAAAGCAGGGCGACGACCGCGAGGCGCACGACTTCGGGTTTGCCGACGATGACCCGTTCGACGTTCTCCTGGAGGCGGAGCGCGACACCCCGAATGGCGTCGACATCGGCCGGTGATAGCCGAGCCGCCACTGATGATTCTGACAAGTTGGACCGCCTTTCGAGAGGGGAATACTACCGGCTGCGAACCTGACTCGCGAGTTGGACCGGTTAAGCCAGCGTGCCGGCGCAAACCGCGGGCCCGGCATCGCGGGCTGTGCGACACTCCCCTCATGGTGAACGTGCGGCGCATCTCGATGGCCTACAACAACGTCTACGCGCTGGAACAGGACGGCGATCTGTTGCTGGTGGACACCGGACCGGATTACGCCGGCGCCAAAGACGTGCTGACGGACGCGCTGCGGAAGCTGCCATCGCTGGTTGCCGCCACCCACGGACACAACGACCATGCGGGGCTTGGGCGCTGGTGGCAGGAGAAGGGCGTGCCCGTTGGCCTCGGGGAACGCGATTCGCAGACGCCTCACCTTCGGCGCCTGGGAACGGCGGAGGAACGCGCGGGACTCGAAGCGTTCGTGGAAAGCTGTGGTGCGCCGGAGGATGTGAAACGGGAAGCCCTGGCGGCGATGCAACGCTCCCGCGAACGCGCTCGAGTCCAGGCAGATTCGCCCGGTTACGCGCCCGCTGGAGAAGGCCAGTGGCCAACGGCGTTGCGATACGAGCCGTTTGAGCCCCTGCGCATCTTGAGGGACGGCGATGAACTCCTGGGAAAGGCGGCCACGGTGTTGCTCTGTCCCGGTCACACGCCCGGCAACCTTGTCCTGTTCGCGCCTGCCGAAGGCTGGCTCTTCTCGGGCGATCAGCTCTTGCCGGACATCACGCCGACTCCCGGTCTGCAATGGGAGGCGCGGCGGCCGGAGCGCTTTCGCAGCCTTCCGGAGTTTCGGGCTTCGCTCCTGCGGCTCGCAGGCCTCCAGATTTCACGTTGTTTCCCCGGGCACGGAGAACCGTTCGATCAGGTGCAGGCGGTCATCACCACGAACCTGGAACAGATTGAGCAGCGTACGGAGAAGGTCTACGACGTCCTCCGGGAAGGCCCGGCGCATGTGTACGGGCTCAGCGAGCGGATGTACCCGCGCGTGCTGAAGCGGCGCTTCTGGCAGATCGTGGCGACCGTCCAGGGTCACGTGGACGTGCTGGAAGCGGACGGGCACTGTCTCCGGCTCGATGATGGGACCTACGCGGCCGTTGATTAAGCGACTCTGCTGCGGGCTGCCGCCGTGAGACCGTGGGGCACGAGCCGGTTGGGGTCGACCCAGAGCACAAGACCAGCGGGGCGCTGGACGCAGCCGCGAAGGTAGCTCAACGTCGAGGTCTCGCCCGGCGCCTGGACCGTCTGGTATTCGTGCCGGTCGAGCGTCGCGACTTCTTCCACGCCGCCCGCGAGCAAAGCGACCGGTCCTTCCATGTGATTCACCATGATGTAGCGCATCGTGTCAGGATCCCCGGCCGGCGCAGCGAACTTCCAGTGGAGGTCGAAGACGGGCACGGGGACGCCGCGAACATCGAGGGCGCCGGTCACGCCGCCCGGCGCACCGGGCACAGGCAGGGTTGGCGAATAGGGGAGAATCTCCCCCACCGACGCTATGTCCAGGCCGTAGAGCGATTCTCCCACGCGAAAGATGACGAGCTGACGCGGGACGTGGATGGGCGGAGCGGCTTCGGGCATCGCGGTTGGTCCGATTGGTGATATCAGATCATCGTCTGCCGGGGCCAATCTCTTCAGTGAGGGAATTCACGCATCCGGGTAGAGCAATTCGACCAGATCGATGGCGATGTTGGAGCCGTCCAAACGCATGTGGCGCGGGTTGAAGCCCGGCGCGTGGACGGCCAGGCGGAGGTCGTGGGGTGCGATATCGGCGGGAATCGCGAAGCCCGCGACGCCATCAGTGTGCGTCACCGTCTGCGCCACCCGCCCATCCACCGCGTCAGTCACCAGGATCTCGGCGACGACAGGAGGACGCTCTCCCCGACGGCAGCGCGTCGTTGTCGAGGACGGTGACACGCGCGGTGCGGCCGTCGGCCTGGACCTCGATCGTGACGTCGAGGTCGCGCAGGTAGATCAGCGGTTCGGTGGTCACGGCCGCCATGCCAGAACGCTCCGGGATGCGCGCCGGGTTGCCGTTGAGGGCTGTGTCCTGGAGCGCCATACCGTGGTCAGTGGTGATGACGAAGAGCGTCGACTCGAACAGCGATTGTTCATCAAGCAGCTTGAGGATGTGACCGATGCGCAGGTCCGTTTCGTCGAGCGCCTGGCGGGCTCCTTCGTGGTGCGGACCATAGTCGTGGGCGGCGGCATCGGGTGCGCTGAACTCGTGGTACACGAAGATCGGCTTCGGGTGCGCCGGGTCAAGGAAGAGTTGCCGAGCCTGGGCGAGGCCGCGGTTGTCGATTTCGCCCATCATCCGGTGGCCGTGCGATTCCAGCTCGGCCTTCCAGCGCGGATTGATCTCGTGCTCGGTCTCCTGGGTCAGGGCAATGAGTTGCTGGCGATCGCCGATGAGCCGGCGTTCGAGCGTGGCGTGGTCGGCGCCGCGCGTGCAGGGCTCGATGATCGAAGCCGTGAACGCCCCTTCGGTGCCGTTCCATACGCCGTAGACGCGGTGGAATGCTTCGAACAGCGTCTCGACCGCCGGGTTCAGGCACTGCGCGGTCTCGAACTGCTGGCCCTGCGGCGAAATGGTCTGGCGGAGTTCGCGCAGGTAGTAGCTCGGATTCACGATGTCGTGGTGTCCGCTCCAGCAACCCGTGCCGATGGCGTTGTGGCTCGGCCACGTGATGCTCGGGTAGTTCGTAATGCTCCCCGAAAGACAGAGCACCCCGCCTTCGATGAGTCGCCGGAGGTTGGGTATGGCCCGGGGCTCTGTATCCAGGCGATGGAGGAGCTCCGTGTGCGATTGCCCGTCGAGCAGGAGGACGTACACGCGCGACGGACCGGCACGGAGCGGGTCCAGCACCTCTTCGATCACCTCACCGTCCTGTCGGAGCAGGTAGACATCGGGCGCGACACCACGCTCGCTGCTGGTCCGGCCGGTGGAGTCCATCCCGTCGATGAGCGGGAACCCCATGAGCTGAGCGATGGTCGGAGCGATGTCGATCTGCCGTGGGAGGGCATCCACGCGCAGGCCGCGTTTCACGCCCGGACCGCTAAAGACGAGGGGCGATCGCGATTGGACGACATCGAGGTTGCCATGTTGGCCGGGCTGACGCCCGAACGCGTAGTTCTTGCTGTTCACGGCGAGGTCGGGCCCGTTCGGGCTATCAAAGAGCTGGGAGATTCGCTCGTAGGCATAGGGATATGTGAGATTCTCGCTCTCAATGTAGGCAGCCTGCGGATCGGAAGGATCCCGCCCGGCCGCCAATTCGAGTTGGAGCGTGTTCAACGCCCGCGGGTCCTGCCGCGCAAACGGGTTCTCGCCGTGCGTTTCGATGACCCGGTAGTCGTAGCCGCCATCGGGCGCGTGGGTGCGTACCCAGCGCACCATCCCGCGCAGCGCCCAGGCTTCGTACCAGCCGCCCTCGGGGCCCTCCCGGTACGTCGCGACGAAGTCGGTGCAGGCACGCCCGTCATCGGAAGTGAGGAGCTTGTGAATGGCGAGGGCGCCGGACTCCTCCTGGCTGTGATCGAGGCCCTGGCCTCCGCGGCGTTCCGGCGGGATGTTGCGAATGACGACGGGCACAGGCTACCTCCAACGGGGCGCAGTATAGGCCAGGGCGCATGGAGCGTTGGTTAGCGGTCGAGTACGGCGAAAAGATCGCTGAGCGCGAGCATGAAGCCCGGCATGTGACCGGACGTCAGAGTGCCCTCGGCCATCGTGATACCGTCCGTGTCGCCTTCGAAGACTTCAACGGTGCGCGACTCCGGGTCGATCAGCCAGCAGGCGTCGATGCCGTTGGCCCGATAGAACCGGCACTTCACCCGGAGCTCGTTCATCGACTGCTCGGGCGAACGCACCTCCACCGCCAGTGTCGGCAGGGAGTCATCGCCTGATGGCCGTCCCGGAGCCCAGTAGGCGGTGTCTGGCAGGCGGTAGGCGCGAGCGTGGGGGAACGCAATGCGACCTTCTGGTCCGAACTTGCCCCCGGCCCTGCGGGCGTACAGCCCAAGTTCGAGCGTCAGCTCACCGGTGAGATCGCGATGTCTGCTATTAACCATGGGCTTCTGCAACACGACTCCGTCGGCGTATTCGAGGTATGGCTTCTCTTCGGGCAGCGCCAGGTACTCCTCGGGAGTCATGCGGACGCCATGAAAGCGCGACTGCCACTTCGGACGGACCGAACGAACTGTCATGCACCAAGTATAGACCGGCACGAGGCGGCGCATCTCCGAGACGCGGAAAAGGGATGTGCCAGCCAAGCACATCCCTTTCGCGATACCCGAGCCGGTGGAGAGGCAGGTTACCGGCGAGAGCGAGCCACCCCGAACCGGGCCGCCCCGGTCGCAGTGATGGTTACGAAGAAGAAGAGCACCCCGATGATCTCGAGGTATCCGGGCGTTTCGCCGCGGCCAGTCAGGAGGGCCGTCCCCGTGCCCGTGGCGGGCGGAGCAGGCGTGGGGGCGTCCCCGGGTCGTGCCTCTGGCTGCCCTGCGGGCGCCGACGCAACGGGGGACGCGTTCCCGGTGGTTTCGGGCGAGGTGGCCGGCGCGACCACAGGGCACGGCGCAACAGCGAAATCCACCGCTGTGCCGGAGGCCAGGTCGACGGTCACGATGGCTGGACCCAACAGGCGAAAGAGCGTGTTCGGGCCACAGGAGGCCGCGGTGTCGGCCCCGAACGAAAACTGCACCGTGTAGCGGCCAGGCGGTAACGAGGCGGAGACGGCGGTGCCAATTGGGCGGTCGCCGCTGGTGTGCGGCTGGAGGGTGGCGATGGAAGCGCCTGTTGCATCGAGAACGACGATGCGCCAGGTGCGAGCGGCTGCAGAGGTGTCCGCTTCGAGCACAACCCGCGCCGTGATCGCTGCAGCAGCCATCGGCACCGGGGCAGGCTGGGAAGCGGCCGGAGTCGCACCGTCGAGCGGCTCGCTGCCGGTAGGAGATGGATCGGAGATGAAGGTCACCTCCACGGTGGCCACGGCCACGCCATGGGCAAAGGCGCGTAGCACGGCGACTCCGGGCTGGGCACGGTGGACGAAGGCCATGCCTTCAGCCACGCCAGGCTCCACGAGGTTCGGCGCGACGACGCCCGAGAGTGTTCCGCTTTCGACGCGGAGGTCGAGGCTGAAGGCTTCGGGGTCATCGCCGGTGACGCGGACGACGATGGCGGCTTCAGAACCCGCGGCGAAGGTTGCCGCGGCGGGGTGAAGGGTGACAGCGACGCTGGAAGCGGAAGCGCCGGCGGGCGAGAGCTGGAGCATCGTCAGCAGGAACGTGACCGGGCCCAGGAGCATCGCGGCAGTGAGGGAGCGAGTGCGTGTCATCGGCTATCGCCGCCTGGCTGTTCGGTGGCCCGGCTATCCCGTCCGGGACCCGTGGCTTTGCGTGAGCGCGGTCACCCGCGTCGTGCCGGTTCGGAGCGCTTCGGCCACCTCGCTTTCGCGTTGCGTCCACCGCCGGGTACGGGCGGTGGCGACACGGTTAACGTAGCCACAGGCACGGCAGGCCTCCATAAGAGGTTTGTTAGAGTGCCGCATGGACCCGGTTACAGTTAGGGAGACGGCGTCCACCGGGCAGGGCGCCAGCGCGTCATGCGCGAATCGAGCGCGCCGGTGCTGCGAGCGCGGTCAGGCGATGCACGAGTATCTCCATCGCCAGCTTCTCATCCACTTCCCCGAGCTTGGTCGTGCGGTCGGCTTCAACGATGGCGGTGTAGGCCGCGCGGAGCCCGGCAGGACCAAGCCGCCGGGCACGCGCGATCGCGCGGTCGCGCAGGTTGGGCCAGGGACGCTTAATCGCCACGCCGATCTCTTCGGGGGAGGCGCCGTCTTCGAGGAGATCGACGATTGTCGCGAGGAGCCGGTAGCTGGATGCGAGCAGCCCGAGCAGCCCCTGCGTGGATCCGTGCGCGGCGATATAGAGGTGTTCGAGCGCGGAGAACGCTTTAGCCATCTCGCCATCCATCACGGCATCGATGAACTGGAAGTTGGTGCGTTCGCGCTCCCCGCCGCACAGGAGATCCACGTCATCGACGGTGGCTTCACGGCCCATGGTGAACAGCGCGAGCTTGTCCAATTCGTTCGCAAGTTCGAGCGTGTTTCCCCCGTGAAGTTCGCCCAACAGCACGGCCGGGTCCTGTTCTGTGGGTCGCAGCCACTCGTCGCCTGGAGCGAGTTTTCGCGTCGAACGACCGATCTTGAGACGAATGGACCGCGCGGCCGCCTCGCTGCGAATGAACCGCCAGAGTGAATCCTTCGTCAGTTCTTTGAGTTCTTCGACCTCGGCCGCCGGCAGCTTGCGCAGCCGGTCAAGCATGGGGTTGTTCTTCGAGATCTTCTCGACGCCGGTGAACACGAGCATCGTGGTGGGCGGAAGCCCGCCGGCGAGGGCGTTGAGCATCGCGCCGAAAGCTTCAACCGCACGCGCGCTGCGTTGCGGTGGACCCGCCGATTCGAAGCGTTCGAGGAAACGCTCTACGACGATGAGGCGGTGAGGAGCCAGGAACGGCATCGCCATGGCGGGCGCGATGATGTCCTCGGGCTTTGCTTCGCGGCCCTCGAGCATCGTGAGATTGCTGGCGATCATGCCGCTGGCGCCGTCGGCCATTTCGCGCAGCCCGTGCAGCCGGCGGCGAATCGCGAGTTCATCGGGGCCGTAGATGACGAGGATCACAGCGTCATGGTAGTGAGCGCCGGGCGCAGAGCATACCGCCCGGCGCTCCTGCCGCGGCCGTTCGGAACGGCGCGAACACAAATCAGCCCCGGTTGGTGACGGGGCCGTGCGGACAAAACCGAGCGGAGCCGGTATCAGCCCGAGCGAGAAACGAGCGAGGCGAGCCGGCGCTTGGTGCGGTCTGCTTTGCCCGTGTGAATCGCGCCTTTCTTGGCGGCACGGTCGAGGGCAGAGTAGGCGGCGCTGAGCGCGGTCGAAGTCGCGGCCTCGTCGCCGGCGGCAACGGTTTCACGCAGCGTGCGAATTGCCGAACGGGTATAAGTGCGGGTGGAGCGGTTGCGGTCGCGGCGCTTCAGGGACTGGTGCCAGCGCTTAATCGCGGACTTGTGATTTGCCATGTGACGTGAGTATCCGAGCTTCGAAACTGAACGATAAGCATAGGATGCGCGGTGAGAAGGCGCAAAGGTTCTCGGCCGCCTTCACGGCGCGCGTGAGGGTGAACCGGACGGGACGGCAACATCGTCGAGGAAACGATCGAGGCCGCGGCTAAAGGCTGCGGGCAGGATATTGCGGACGAACGGAGAGCCATCAAGCAGGGTGCGGGCGACGGGGGACGCGTCGATATCATCGCGCACATCGGGATCGGGGAACACAACCAGCGCGATCAGGATTGCCTGGCAAATGAGGACTCCCTTGAGGAAGCCGAAGGCTGCCCCGGCAAGCTGGTCGGCGGCGCCGAAGTTGAGCAGGTTGACACCCTGCTTGAGGAGGTGGGCGACCACCTGCCCGCCAATGAGCACCCCGGCGAAGATCGACATGAAGGCGATGAGGCTCGCAAGGACGCGGTTGTCGACGATCGGTTCGACTTTGGGGTACATGTTGTCGTAGAAGATGCCGGCCATGGGGATCGCGAGGATGACGGCCGCGAGCGTGACCAGTTCGCGGATGAATCCGTTGCGGTAGGCGCGCCAGGTGAGGAACCCAATTACCCCGATGATGACGATGCTGAGCCAGTTCACCGGCCTAGGGTGGATCGCCACGCAACGAGGGGAAAGCCCGCCGCGCGATACAATGGCGTCAGGAACGAGGGAGGACACCAACAATGGAATCACCGGTATTTCGCGTCATCGAGACCGGCAGCGGGCAGGGCGTAACCTATGCCTGCGGCTGCGACTGCACGCCGACGGCGGTGCCGGCAACAGAGGGCCCCGGTTCGGAGCACTGTTGCTGCGGCAAGGTCCACTTCGCAGGTGCGGGTGCGGCGGCCGCGCTCGACTCCTACCTGGCGGACCGCAAGGCGAAGCGCCGCCGTGAACCGGACTACACTCGGGGTACCTCCACCGTCACACTGGGCGGCAAACCGATCGAGGTGGCCTGGGCGTTCCCGATCGAGTAGCGCTGGCCTGCAATCCGAGAGCGGCCGCCGATCGTTCCTCAGGTAGACTGATGTCTCATGGCGATTGACGCGTACGTGGTGATGGTGGACTGCCAGGGCATCCGGGACGGAGGAACGCTGCGGGAGCGGATGGCTGCGGCCCGGGACAGGGGTGCACGCGCCCTCGTGCTCGACGTGCGGACACCGCTCGAGATGGCCCCCGTTTCGCCCGCCCTTTTTCGCGAGATCGCCCACTTCCCGCTGCCGGTCGTTGCCGCCTGCACCGGCGAGCCGGGCGGAGCGTCGATGGTTCCCGCGCTCGTGGCCGACATTCGTATCTGCGACGCCGCAACGGCATTCCACTGCGAGGGGTTGCAGCCGCATGAGCGGCAGCGGCTCTGCCGAATCACCGGAAAGGAGGCCGATACAGGCGTGCTCTCTGCCGGCGAAGCCCTCACAACCGGCCTTGTCACCGCTGTGACGGGTCGGGGCGGCGCACTCGTGGAGGCCCGGCGGGTGGCGGGGGTCATCGCTTCCCGGGGGCCGCTGGCCACGCAACTTGGCAAGGAGGCCGTGTGGAGAGGGCTTGAAATTTCGTTCCACCAGGCGCTGCGTTTCGAGACCGATTTGACGCTGCTCCTGCAAACAACGAAAGATCGCGCGGAAGGTGTTGCGGCCTTCATGGAAAAACGACAACCCGTGTTCCGAGGGGATTAGCTCATGATCGTGCTGCTCGAAGAAGTCGAGGCGTGGTCGCTGTTGATGCTGGCCAGTGCCGTCGCCATTGACAATGCGGACCTGTCCAACGAGGCGAAAGAGGCCATTCGCCACTGGAGAACTGAACGCCGCGAAGGCACTGCCGAACTGGCCGCGCTCACCGAAGACCTCAACAAGGCGCTCAACCGCCATATCGATGCGAAGATGATGCGCCGCATCAAAAGCAAGGGCTGGTATGAGACCGCGCCCGCGAAGGTGTCGATCTAATGCAAGTGCAATTCACTGACGACGAATTGGTCGAAGCTCTGACCGTCATCATCAACCGTATGGCGGACACTGCGGGCCTTTCCGACAAGGACCGGGCGATGCTGAAGCGCTGGCGCTCTTCGAAGATGAAGCTGGGCAGCGACGACATGATTGACTTCGTGCGCAAGGCGAACGACGACATCGCTCAGCTCGGGGCCCGCCGTGAGCGAAGCCAGATCCGCAAGCCCGACTGGGCGGACTAAACCGCGCATCAGTGTCCCGTGGCCTTCGCAGGCTCTTCGATCGGCCCCGGGCGAGTGAACACTCGCAGCCAGAGGTATCCACCGAGACCTGCCACAGCGGAGGCGGCAAGGACGCCCGCGCGCGCTTCGTTGGCCATGGAGGGATCATCGAAGGCGAGCCCGGTGATGAAGAGCGACACGGTGAAGCCGATGCCGCCGAGCATCGCCGCCCCGAGGATGTGTGCCCAGGTGACTCCCTCCGGCAGGGCCGCGAACCCAAACCGCACGATGAGCCATGTGGCCACGAAGATGCCGATGACTTTGCCACCAACGAGCCCCGTTGCGGTGCCAATCGCCACCGGGCTTTCGACCGCCGCCCGCACGAAGTCACCGTCGATGGCCAATCCGGCATTCGCCAGCGCGAAGATTGGCACCACCAGGTAGCTCACCCACGGGTGCAAGACGCGCTCCAGCCGGTCGAGGGGTGATTCGTAGCCCCGGCTGATGGACTCCAGGTGGTTGAAAATGGCGTGCTCGGCGTCGCGATCCTGCGCTGCACGTGCGGCACGGAGCTGTTCGCCGAGCTGGGCCGACTCCGCCGGGAAGTTGGAGCTATCCCAGCGTGGGTTCGCAGGGGACACGAGCGCGAGAATGACGCCCGCCAGCGTGGCGTGGATACCCGACTTCAGAACGGCCATCCAGAAGAAGATGCCCAGGACCACGTAGAAGTCGATCGAGTAGATGCCGCGTTTCTGGGCGGCGAGGACGCCCGCCAGCACGACGCCCGCCCACGCAAGGGCCTCCAGCGACAGTTGGTCCGTGTAGAAGACTGCGATCACGAGGATGGCGCCCAGGTCGTCCACAATCGCCAGGGCGAGCAGGAAGATCTTGAGCCCGAAGGGCACGCGCGGCCCAAGAAGCGCCAACACCCCGAGGGCGAAGGCGATGTCGGTCGCCATGGGAATCCCCCAGCCATGGGAGCCGTCACCCCCGGCGTTGAAGGCGAGGTAGACGAGTGCAGGGACGAGCATGCCACCGAAGGCGGCGACGATCGGAAGGGCGGCACGGCGGGGCGATGCGAGTTCGCCCCGGACGAATTCGCGCTTGATTTCAAGCCCGACCACGAAGAAGAAAATGGTCATCAGGCCATCGCTGACCAGGTGGCCGAGGCTCTCGTCGATAACGAACAGCGACGTGTCCAGCGAAAGATGCCGTTCCCAGAGGTCGAAGTAGTAGTGGTCCCAGGGCGAGTTGGCCCAGATGAGAGCGACGACGGCCGCCGCAAGCAGGAAGATGCCGCCGGATGCTTCGGTGTGCACGAAGGCCTGGGCAGGTCGAAGAACGCGCTCGGCCAGGAACGTTCGGCTCGTCTGGATGGGCCTGCGGCCCTGCGGGCTTGTTGTCATCGCGGTCCAAGAATGGAAGAACGGGAAGTAGAGCGCATGCGGCTATCGTAACGGATCGGCGACTCGCACCCGACGCTGAAAGACGGTTGACGCACCGGATCAGTGGAACATGGCGCGATAGGCGGCGTGTGCGAAAAAGTCCTGCACGATGCGACGCGTGTGCGGGGGCATCTCGATGGCGTCAATCTCCGCTGGTGCGAAGTAGCCGAATCCCTGGCCTTCGTTGATCTCGAGATCATCCAGGTCCAGGTCAGCATCAACATAGTAAACGTGCTGCACGTCGACGAGCGAGCCGGGAAGGTCGATGTCGCGGTGGTAGACGCGGAACAGGCGGAGTTCTTCGAGCAGGTGGCCAGTCTCCTCTTCGAACTCGCGGAGCGCGGCGGCGTCCGCGCTTT
>CAYYSD010000011.1:0-39481 GCA_964474285.1 uncultured Anaerolineaceae bacterium
AAATCGCGCGCGGCACCCTGCAGCCTGGGCAATACCTCGCGATGGACCCCGGGACCGCCGAAGGCGATGTCCCCGGCACGGAGACGCACGAACCGGCGTTCGGCATGCCTGCTCGCTGGATCGCGCCGGCGCACAAGGAGCGCGCGGAACTGCTGGGCTACTCCGTGGTCGATGCAGAAGTCGTGCTTGCGACGCATCTCACCGAGCTCGTCAAGCGCTTCGCGCCCGACCTTCTCAGCCGCCAGGACACCCAGAACCTGCTCGAACACCTCCGCGGCGAGTATCCAGCGCTCGTCGAAGAACTGGTCCCTTCAACACTGACGGTCGGTGAAGTCCAGGAAGTGCTGCAGAACCTGCTCTCCGAACGCGTGTCCATCCGCGACCTGGTGACGATTTGCGAGGCGCTTTCCACGCAGGGCCGGGTGACGCGCGACATTGACCTGCTCACGGAGTACGCACGCGCATCGCTCGCCCGCCAGATCAGCCGCCAGTACTCCGACGACTCGGGCACCCTGCGCGTCATCACCGTTGGTCCGCGAACGGAGGACGAAATCGCCTCCACGATTCAGCAATCCGACCGGGGCAACACCATCGCCATGCCGCCCTGGCAGCTGCAGCGGCTGCTGGGCGTGGTCAGCGCCGAAGTCGATCGGGTGGCCGGCACGGGACGGGATCCCGTGATCCTCTGTTCCTCACGCATTCGCCTTGCGTTCCGCAGGTTGCTTGAACGGCGCCTGCCAAACGTCATCGTCCTTTCGTTTGTAGAGGTGACTCCGCAGACGACGGTCGAAGCAGTTGGAAATATCGAGGTCAACGTTGGAAACGAAGCGCTTCATCGGTAACGACATGCCCAGGCTCTATGAGCGCATACGGCGCGAGATTGGCCCGGACGCGGTCATTGTGCGGACACGCAGCCTCCTCCGCGACGGCGCGGAACCGCTGATCGAAGTCCTGGCGTCGGCTCCGCAGGCTCAGCCGGAAGTCTCGCTGGACCTGCAGTGGCAGATGATCGACGGTGCGCTGGGGCGCCTCCAAATTTCGCGGCCGAGCGCGACCATCGGTGACCTCGAAGACATGGTCGCGCGCGATGCCGACATCCCTGCGCTGGCATCGCCCGGCCTGGTATCCGGCCACGGAACAGCGTCGCCGGAGGGGCCAGATTGGATGCAGGGCTACGTGGACAATGCGCCGCGCGGGCCGGTTGTTGCCCGGCGGGCGCACGCGGCGGAGTTCGACGACGAGCACTTGCCCGCTCCCGGCCAGGGCCCTGCGCCGTTCCAACCGCGCCCTCGCCCTTCCATCGTCCGGGAGGACGCGGCGCCACCAATGATGCCGCCGAAGCCGCGCAGACCCGACCCTGCCACCGGGACGGAAGCAGTGTACGAAACGCTCGTCGGGCACGGGTTTAGCGAGAGCGCCGCGGAACGCATCCTCCTGGAAGCGCCCGGCGTGATGGACGCTCGCGATGCCCTCGTGGCGACCCTCGAAGGGCGCGAGGTCCTGTACCCAGACGAGGGCCGGACAGCGCTGATCACCATGGCCGGGCCGGTGGGCGCAGGGCGGACCACGGCGCTCGTTCGCATGGCCCTCGATTGCGCGGATGCGCGGCGGGACGCCATCCTGCTGGCGGCGGATTCCACCCATGTGGGCGCGCGCGCCCAGCTCCACGCCTATGGGGAGGCGATTGGCATCGACGTGGTGGATGCCTTCGACACTCAGGACGTGATTCGCGAACTCTCGAAGCGGAAGCGCGGCGTGTGCGTGTTCGCAGACGTGCCGGCGGGAGAATGGCGCGCGCCGGCGCTCCCCGGCGTGGAGGTGCTGAACTACCTCGTGTTGCCCGCCCACTGGCAGCCACAGGCGTTACAGGCAACGGTCGCCGGGGCCGCTCAAGGGGGTTTTGCCGGCGCAGTTGTGAGCTTCACGGAAACCGTCACCGATCTAACACCGGTTGTATCCCTTGTTGTCGATTCACGTCTCGGCCTTGCCTTTCTATCCTCGGGAAGGGATGTCTCAACGGGCATAGCCGTGGCCGACCCGCTCACGCTGGCATCAGGGATCTTCACAACATCGACGGGGGAGAGAACTGATGGGCGCCTCGTCGCTTCCGCGTAAGAATCCTTTTGAGTCCCAGGGGCTGGCGCCGGGTCTCACGCTACGGGTGGAGTTTCGGGTGGGTGAGTTGCAAGAGTCGCTCGTGACCCAGGTTCAGGATGTCGACGAGTCGGGCATTTCCGTGCTCGTGCCGATGCAGCGCCTGCGCAAACGCCCGCTGCCCCTCGGCCAGACCATTCGCGCGTCGTATTTCCACCAGCGTATGGAGTTCCGCTTCGGCTGCGAAGTCACCGGTCACAGCCCGGACGGTGAGGTCGATTACCTGACGTTCCCGCGCAGCATCCGCTCGTCTGAGCGGCGCGATGCATTCCGGCTTCAGACGGCCCTCAAACCGTCGTCGCTTTTCCGGCTGGTGATCGATCCGGCGACCGCGAACGACGTGCCCAACGACCTCGACGGCATGGTCGTGGACCTGAGCCAGGGCGGCATGTGCATCAGCACGCGTGCCCTGGTGCTGGCGGGGGAGCGCCTCGGGGTCCAGGTGGAGTTGCCTCAACTGGGCCTTGTCACCGCCAGGCTGCGGGTCCAGAGCGTGGAACAGCCGGCGCGCGGACACCGCAACATGAAACTCCATTGCATGTTCACCGACTTGGGGCGAGCGGACCGCGAACTGATCGCCAAGTTCCTGATGCGCCGTCAGCTTGAAATGCGCCGGCGGGGCCAGCTATGAACTTCCGGCCCTACACCGTCGCCACCTACGGAGTCTATGCGGGGGCATTCGTCGCCGCTTTGAGCGTTTGGCTGGGGAGCCAGGCAGGCGCGTCACTCGACTTCGCGCTCATCCGCGCGGTCTTTGTGTTCGTCATCTTCACGGCTCTCGCCTTCGGGGCGGAAGCGGTGTTGACGGTGGGCTGGCAGCCGCCAGAGCCCGAACTATCTGAACCCGCGGAAGCGGCGACTCCGGATGAGTAACAAGAAGGAGCAATTCGATGGCGCTGGCCAGTGAAGCCCGGATCAATGCAAGCGAGCGGGATGCCGCGATCCGCCAGTACGCACCGTTGGTGAAGTACGTCGTCGGCCGCCTGGCCATCGGCTTGCCCGCGATCCTCGACTACGAGGACATCCTCAGCTACGGCACGATCGGGCTCATCGAAGCGCTCGACCGCTATGACGACAGCAAGGGTGTGAAGTTCGAAACCTATGCCATCAGCCGCATTCGCGGGTCGATCATCGATGCGCTGCGCGCCCTGGACCGTCTGCCTCGTTCCGTCCGGCAAAAGGCGAAGAAGATGGAGCAGGTAACGGTGGCCCTCACCATCGAGCTGGGCCGCGAACCCACAGATGTCGAAATCGCGAACGGGATGGGCATCACCATCGACCAGTTCAACAACGTGCTCGTCGATTCCAGTTGGGTCACCGTTTCGCTTGATGGCCTGCTGGACCGCGATGACCAGGGAGAAACCTCTTCGTCCGAGATGCCCGCTGATCCGAACGAAGAAGACTTCACGGAGCGGATGGAGAAGCGCCAGATGATTGACGCCCTGACCGGCGCCGTCAAAGGTCTGCCGGAACGCGAATGGCTCATCGTCTCCCTGTACTACAAAGACGAAATGACGATGAAGGAAATCGCCCAGATTCTCGATATCTCCGAGTCGCGCGTGTGTCAGCTCCACGGCCGTGCCCTTGGCAGGCTTCGGGCCAGGCTGTCACGCGACAAGGCCGCTTGAGGAAGCCACCATGACCGACGCCGTTGCCCTACTTGCTATCTCCCAGGTCATTTGTCTCGGCAGCATCGCGTATCTCTATGCGCAGCTTCAGAACATGAAGCAGCGTTCCCCGCGGGCGCGGCCGGTTTCCGCGCGTGTGCGCACAATCGAGGATGAAATAGCCGTCCGAGCTCCCGGCCAGATGCCCACGCCGCGCCCGCGCCAGGCGCAACGGCCGATGGACGCCGCCGCGATTGCTGCCCGCATGCAGGAGACCGGGCTCGATGTGCCCGCGCTTGCGCGGCGCATGCGGAAGAGCGAAGAGGAAGTGCGTCTGCTCCTCCGCCGCCAGGGAGTCCTGCGCTAATGCCAGCTCGCGTTCTTCACGCCGCCGGGGCGACCGCATTCCTCGCGGCGGTCCTGGCCTGCGCTGTTCTGTCCGTCGCTTCGGCACGAGCAAACGGCGTCCCCCAGCTCGTCCGGCTGGATTACGTCGAAGGCATCTCCAACTGGGGCCCCAGGGATGCAGAAGGTGTGCTTGAGTTCAGCTTCGCTGAAGCCTATGCCCGCTCTGATGTGAAAGGCCTGGTGCCGCCGGCCGGGGTCACCTTCGAAGGCTGGCTGCTGGCGCCCGATGGCGCGTCGTTCAAGGTGGGCACCTACACGATGCAGCCCTCTGGCATCGGCAGCATGGATGCCGAAATGGGAAAGATGGAACGCTACGACTACGACACGTTCGTGATCGCCGCCCGCAGTGCCGGTACGCCGGAAGGCATTCCCGCGCAGCGCGCCATCGCGGGCGTCTTCCAGGTGGTCGGCAGCGAAGGCACAAGTTCGGCACACGGAGATGTCCGTCCGGGGGTTCTTCCCGATACCGGTCAGCCGGAACCCATGAGCAAGATTGAACGCGCAGGTTGGACGTTGGTCGTGATGGCCTGCGTCGCGGCCATCGTGGCCGGCGGTGCATGGTTCCTGCGCCGCAAGAGAGGTGTCGCGTGATCACAGGTCTCTACTCCGCATTCACCGCGCTGGAGTCCGCCTGGCACTACCAGGACGCGCTCGCGAACAACATCGCCAATGCGACCACGCCGGGGTTCAAGCGGGAAATCGCGGCGCGCGAATCGTTCGCCGACGTGCTCCTGAGCCGCCAGGCGCCGATCCCGGCCCCGATTAGCGCTCGTGTGCAGGATGTGGTTGGGCAGATCGGCACAGGCTCCTTCGTGGCTGAATTCGTCACCGACTACGGGCACGGCGCCTTCCAGGTGACCAATAACAATCTCGACTTCGCGCTGGAAGACGGGTTCTTTGCCGTCGAGTCCACCGAAGGTGGTGTGTTCTTCACGCGGGACGGGCGTTTCGGCCGCGATGCCAACGGTGACCTCGTGACGAGCCACGGGTACTACGTGCTCGATGAGCTAGGAGCCCACATTCGCCTGCCGGAAGGTGACCTGGCCGTTGGCCCCGAAGGCGACATCAGAGCGGGAGACGGGACGCCGTTCAGGCTCATGGTCATGGACTTTACCCCCCAGCAACTTGTGCGGGCGGGCGAAGGCTACTTCACTTCGGAAACCGCAGGTACGCCGGTCGTGGGCGGTCTTCGCCAGGGCATCCTCGAAATGTCGAACAGTAACATGGTCGAAGAAATCACGACGCTCATGTCCGTGCGGCGCACGTTCCAGGCGAACCAGACACTCCTGGCCCGGCTCGATTCGACGCTGGACCTCGCAGCCGGCCAGGTCGGCTCGGTGAGGGCGTAACCCATGACGACCATCCTCGGCGCATCGGCCAGCGGTCTCATGCACAACCAGCGGGTGCTCGACGTGGTAGCCCAGAACATGGCGAACGTCGATACGGCGGCATACAAGCGCATTCGGGCTCTCGGCGAGGGTATCCCGGGCAGCGCGGTTCCGGCGGGCAGCGGGCGCCTCGGCGTCGGCCAGACCACGGCGGACATGATCGGCCGGGCCGGCCAAATGCAGATCACCGACGACCCCCTGAGCTTCGCCATCCAGGATGACGCTTACTACCGCCTCACCGATCTCAACGGCGACACGGTGTATTCGAAGTTCGGCCAGCTAGCCGTCGACGGCGCGAACAACGTGACCGACTTCCGTGGCCGCTTTCTGAACCCTCCGGTCCAACTGCCGGAAGGCGCGGTCTCGCCGAAAGTCGACAACTTCGGCTTCATCACCGTCCCTGGCGAAGATGGCAACGACGTAAACGTGGGGCGGATCACGGTGGCGCGCTTCGTGAATCCGCAGGGACTCGAGTCCATCGGGGACGGGCTCTTCATCGAAGGTACGAACAGCGGCGCCGTCACCCTTGGACAGCCGGGAGATGAGAGGTTCGCAGCGCTTCTGCCCGGGGCCATCGAAGGCTCCAACGTGGAGATCGAAGGCGAATTCACGGCGCTCGTGATCGCGCAGCGCGCCTACCAGGCGAGCGCCCAGACATTCAAGATTGGCGACGAGATGCTCGAAGCCTCCACCAATCTCACCCGCTAAGGAGGGGAGACCATGAACCGGATCGACGGAACGAATCCGCTCATTACGAGCCGCACCATGGGTGGCCATGCGGCCGGAGGCATCGATGGCGCCGGTGATGGAGACCATTCGAAAGCAGACGGAGTTGGCGGCAAGCAGGACGCGGTAGTGCTCTCGTTCCGGGGGCGCACGATGTCCGAGGTCTCCCAGGCCGTGAGCGAGGCTTCTGAAGTTCGCGCCGAGAAGGTGGCGGCCCTCAAGGCGGCCATCGCCAACGGTTCGTATCAGTCCAATGCCCGCGACATTGCGGTCCGGCTCTACAACACTGGCGTCTTCGGGGGCTAATCCGAAATGAGCGACCGCGCCACGCCCATGGAACTCCTCTTCACCCTCCTCGTATCAGAGGAGAAGTCTGTGCTTGCGCTGGTTGCACTCGCCCGTGAAGAGCAGGCTGCGCTGGTCGCCTCGGACTACGAACGCATCGAGGCCGTCACGGAGCGCATGGTTGCGGAGGCGGAACGACTGGAGACCCTGGAGCGGCAGCGCGATGTGTTGCTGGACACGCTCGGGTGCCCCGATGGCACGCTGGCGGATATCGCGGAGCTGGCCGGCACATCCGGCGGCGCCGGGCTCGAAACCCTCCGCATGCGGCTGCTTGATGCCGCCGATGAGCTGCGCAGCACGCAGGAGAGCAATGCCCGGCTCATCCTCGCGGCGGCAAAACTGCGCGAACGCTGGTTCTCCATGTTGGCCGGCATGGTTTCCCCTACGTATGGAGCGGAAGGCCGCCGACAATTACAGCAGGAGCGCCGCTTCGTTTCGAAGAGCGCCTAGGAGCCGTCATGGGACTCAGCGTCGGGCTCGACTCCGCCGTCAAGGCGCTGCGCGCGCACCAGCTCGCCGTGGACGTCGCCTCGCATAACATTGCGAACGCGAACACGCCGGGCTTTTCGCGTCAACGTGCGCTGCTGCGCCCCGTGGGGATGACCGCCTCGGATCGCTACAGCCGCGATTCTCTGCTCGGCCGCGCAGGCAACGGCGTCGAAGCTCGGGAGATCCAGCGTGTGCGGGATCAGTTCCTGGACTTCCAGGCTCGCAGCGCGCTCGGCCAGAAAAGCCAATACGAAACCCTCTCCCGTGGCCTCCAGCAGATGGAAGTCGTCTTCAACGACCCCAGCGACGACGGCCTTGGCGGTGTCATGGGTAAGTTCTGGGCGGCCTGGCATGACGTGGTGAACGACCCCGAGTCGTCGACCGCACGCGTGACGCTCGTTCATGCGACGACGACCATGACCACCCGCCTGCAACGGGCGCACACCGATTTGACGAATCAGCGCAAAGACCAGGACCGCCAGATCTCGGCCATCGGCGATGAAATCAACGTCGCTGCCCGCGAAATCGCTGCGCTCAACCTGCAGATCAAGCAAGTCGAACTCAACGGCGACCACGCGAACGACCTCCGCGACCGGCGTGACACGCTCCTGGACGAGCTGTCGACTGTGGCGCAGATCACGTATTCCGAACAGCCGGACACATCGGTGGTGGTGTATCTCGGTAACCACGAACTGGTGTCTGGTTCGATCAATCGCGAAGTGAAGACGGCCGCGGACCCGCTTCAGCCGGGCATGACCAGGCTGCAGTTCGTGCACGACGGAGCGGACGTGGTCAGCGCGACGGGTAAGCTCCGCGGAGTCCTCGACGCCCGCGACATCGGCATTCCCGATACGCTCAACAAGTTGAACGCGCTGGCTACCGGTCTCATCAACGCCGTGAACGGCGTCCACACCACCGGTTACGGTCTCGACAACACCACGGGCCAGGCGTATTTCTCGGGCACCGATGCCTCGAACATCGCCATCAACGCCACGATCGCCGCGAATCCCCAGCAGATTGCAACCGCTGCCGCAGCGAACGCCGTGGGTGATTCGAGCATCGCCCTTGCCATCGCCAACCTTCAGCAGTCCGCGACCATGTCGGCGGGAACTGAAACGTTCGATGAGTTCTACGCGAACATGGTCTCTGTGCTCGGAGCCGATGTGAACCGCGCGAAGGGACTCGCCGATTCCGGCGACGTGCTCTACTCCCACCTGGACTCGCTTCGTCTCTCCGTTTCCGGTGTGAACCTGGACGAAGAGCTGACGAACCTCAACAGCGCCCAGCACGCCTACAATTCCGCCGCTCGGGTGGTCACAGTGATCGACGAGATGCTGGACACGCTCATCAATCGCACAGGGGTGGCTGGACGATGACCCTCCTCCGAGTCACAGAACAGTCCCGGCAGGCGAACCACCTTCGCTACGTCACGACGGCGCAGCAGAAGCTGGAGCGCGTCCGCGAAGAACTTGCGACGAACCGCAAGATCAGCCAGGCAAGCGACGACCCTGCAGGAGCTGCGCTTGCGCTCCGTCACCGCGACGGCATCGAGTTCGAAGCGCAGATGCGGCGCAACCTGGAGAACGGCGTGGCGTTCATGAACGTCACGGAGGCGGCCATGGAAGGCGCCACCGAGGCCTTTCACCGCATTCGCGAGCTGACCGTGCAGGCCAGCAGCGATACCCTCAGCACCCAGGAGCGCCAGGCGATCGCGGAGGAAGTCGACGAGATCACGCGCCACCTGGTGCAGATCGGAAACACGAACTTCGGCGGCTCCTACATCTTCAGCGGCCATCAGACCAAGACACCAGCCTATTCGATCACCGGAGACCCTCCCACCGCCATCACCTATGACGGGGATGCGGGAGCGCGCGTGCGCCGGATATCGCAACAGGACACCGTCGCCGTGAACGTCACCGGAGACGCCGTCTTCGGCACCGTGTTCAGTGATCTCATCGCCCTTCGCACAGACCTGGAGTCGGGCGCGAGCGGCCAGGCGCTTTCGCCCTACCTGACTTCGCTTGATACCGCCGTGGACCGCGTGCTCCAGGCTCGTGCCGACGTGGGTTCGCGAGTGAACCGCTTCGACGCGGCGACGCGCCAATCCGAGGAGACCGACACCAATCTCCAGCAGCTGCGCGCCGAAATCGAAGAGCCGGACCTGACCACGGCGATCGTGAACATGCAGCAACAGGCAACTCAACTGGAGGCTGCGCTCGGCGCCATCGCGCGAACCATGGACATGTCTCTGCTCAATTTCCTCCGGTAGGCTCCCCAACAGCCATCGCACGCATTTTCAGGCGCGCTCGTCCGTCCCCGGACCGGGCGCGTTCTGTCTTTCCGCGTTCCTATGGAATCCCGCCCCGATGGTGGCGCGCCGTTCACCTGATAGACCCCTGATTGGACCCGTATGGCACCTCGGGGAATCCCCCTACTCGTTCCGATACAGAAGGGGACGGCGCTTCAAGTCTATGAGAAGCGCGGTGGACCTCGAGAAGGGAAGGTAGAAGGACCCACAATGGGAATGCAAATTGCGACGAACGTTGCTGCGATCAATGCGCAGCGGAACCTCCAGGTAACTGGCCTGAAGATGGGCAAAGTCCTGGAAAAGCTGTCGAGTGGCTATCGCATCAACCGCGCCGCCGACGACGCCGCCGGCCTCGGCATCAGCGAGAAGATGCGCGCCCAGATTCGCGGCAACAGCCAGGCTGTTCGCAACGCACAGGATGGCATCTCAATGCTACAGACCGCTGAAGGCGCAATGGACGAGGTTCACAGCATTCTCCAGCGCATGCGCGAACTGTCCGTCCAGGCGGCGAACGGGACCTACGCCGAGAACGGTGCTGAGCGGACCTCAATCGGCCAGGAAATCAACCAGCTGAAGCAGGAAATCGACCGCATCGCCGGCGCCACGAAGTTCAACGGTCAGAGCCTCCTGACCGGTACCCTCTCCGGCACGCTCGGCGGCGCGACCGCCACCGACCTCGTCGTCGGCGACCAGCTCACCACGACTGCCGTGGCGGCTGTGACCCAGGTCAAGGTTGCCAACGCGACGGCGCAGACCTACACCTTCACATCGGGCGGCGCCGGCAGCCTGACCCTCACCGGCGCTGATGGCAAGGCTCATGTCCTCACCGGCATCACCAGCCTTGCTGCGAACGAGACGCGCACGCTCGACTTCTCCACGGTTGGCATCTCGGTGACGATCCAGGCGAACGCCTCGGGCAAGGTGGTCGGGGACCTCATTACCGACCTGACCGCTGCCGCGAACGACACCATCGTTGTCACTGGCTCCGGCGCCGCTTCCCTTCAGGTCGGCGCGAACAGCGGCGACAGCCTCTCGATCAGCTTCGCCAACATGCAGACGACGCAGCTCGGCGCGGGCTCGACGCTCTCCGCCCTCATCACCAACGACAGCAACGTCGCGACGATCGCTGCGGCGGGCACCTTGCTGACGAACATCGACGGCGCCATCGAGGATGTGAACGCACAGCGCGGCACCTTCGGTGCGTCTCAGAACCGCCTCGAGTCGGTCATCAAGAGCCTCGGCGTCGCCGTCGAGAACCTGAGCGCCGCCGAGAGCCGCATCCGCGATGCGGACGTGGCCGAACTCTCCTCGATGATGGTCAGCAACCAGATCCTGCAGCAGGCCGGCATCTCCGTCCTCTCGCAGGCCAACGCTGCGCCGCAGGCGGCCCTCAGCCTCCTCCGGTAATCCACCACTGGCCCAGGACAATCACTTCCGAAGCCCCCGGCAATCGCGCCGGGGGCTTCGCTGTCTTCCCGTAGGGGCCCTCCCCCATCTTCTCCGGTTGCGTCTCAAGGCTGCCGGGCCATGACCGATAACTCCTGTGAACCCGCCGTTCACCAAATCATCACCCGGTGAGCGCGGCACGTCTCATAGCCGAGACAAGGGGAACAACGGAGGACTATCCAGAGTCATGGGAATGCAAATTGCGACGAACGTTGCTGCGATCAATGCGCAGCGCAACCTCCAGGTGACCGGCCTGAAGATGGGCAAAGTCCTGGAAAAGCTGTCGAGTGGCTATCGCATCAACCGCGCCGCCGACGACGCCGCCGGCCTCGGCATCAGCGAGAAGATGCGCGCCCAGATTCGCGGCAACAGCCAGGCTGTTCGCAACGCACAGGATGGCATCTCAATGCTACAGACCGCTGAAGGCGCAATGGACGAGGTTCACAGCATTCTCCAGCGCATGCGCGAACTGTCCGTCCAGGCGGCGAACGGGACCTACGCCGAGAACGGTGCTGAGCGGACCTCAATCGGCCAGGAAATCAACCAGCTGAAGCAGGAAATCGACCGCATCGCCGGCGCCACGAAGTTCAACGGCCAGAACCTTCTGACCGGCACCCTCTCCGGCACGCTCGCGGGCGCCACGGCCACCGACCTCGTCGTCGGCGACCAGCTCACGACGACCGCAGTGGCTGCGATCACGAAGGTGGAGGTTGCCAACGCGACAGCCCAGACCTATACGTTCACTTCGGGCGGCGCGGGCAGTCTGACCCTCACAGGTACCGACGGCAAGGCGCACGTGCTCACCGGCATCACCAGCCTCGCGGCGAACGAGACGCGCACGCTCGACTTCTCGACGGTCGGCGTGTCGATCACGATCCAGGCGAACGCTTCGGGCAAGGCAGTGGCAGACCTCATTACCGACCTGACGGCTGCCGCGGACAACACGATCGTTGTCACCGGAACGGGCGCGGCTTCCCTCCAGGTTGGCGCGAACAGCGGCGACCAGCTCAGCATCAGCTTTGACAACATGCAGACGTCGCAGCTCGGAGCGGGCCTGACGCTTTCCGCCCTCATCACGAACGACAGCAACGTGGCCACGATTGCCCTCGCCAGCACGCTGCTGACGAACATCGACGGCGCCATCGAAGACGTCAACAGCCAGCGTGGCGAGCTCGGTGCGGTCCAGAACCGCCTCGAGTCGGTCATCAAGAGCCTCGGCGTCGCCGTCGAGAACCTGAGCGCCGCCGAGAGCCGTATCCGCGATGCGGACGTGGCCGAACTCTCCTCGATGATGGTGAGCACGCAGATCCTGCAGCAGGCCGGCATCTCGGTCCTCTCGCAGGCGAACCAGGCGCCGCAGGCGGCTCTCAGCCTCCTCCAGCGGTAATCGCGGAGTTCAACGTACCCTTCGAGGCCCCCGGCAAGAGCCGGGGGCCTCCTGGTTTACTCCAACATCGGCGGCGAAGGCCTGAGGGAGAGCGCTGATCCGACGACAACAATGGGGAAGCTCAGTGCTATCGAATCAACCGTGTCGCGGACGATGCCCCCGGCCCGTTCTTCTCGCTCGCGACGCGCCACCGTGCAGCCACGCCGGAGCCACGCGGGTGACCTACAGACTAGGTGCATTCGTGACGATGATCAGGTAGCCCACTGAGGGCAGGCAGACATGAACAACACTACGATCGCAGCGATCTCACCGGTTCACATCCAGGCATATCGTCCGGATTGGAGTGGCCGAGGCAACGGACACCAGGCGCCTCCACGCAAGCGCCGCGAGGCACCGGGAGGGATCGCAGCCTGGGATCCGGAGATGTTCGAGGTGGATGTGGTGCTCGATGCCATGGGCGCGATCGCCGGAGCCGTGGTTCGCGAACGAGCCACCGGCAACGTCGTTGCGCGCATCGCGGCGGACCAACTGACCGCGGGGAACCTGCGCGCCGGCCTCATCTTCGAGAGGCGGGGCTGACCCATGACTGACCCGATTCGCCTGGGCGGCTTCTTTTCCACGTTCGACTACGAAGCGGTGATCACCCAGCTCACGAACGCGCGCATGGTCAAAGTGCAGCGCATGGACGTGGACAAGGCGCGCGCCGATGTCCGCAAGACCCTCGTGGCGGAGATCTCGTCCAAGCTCTCCGCACTGCTGTCTCGCACGAATGCCCTCATGAATGCCACCTCAATGCTCGCCAAGAGCGCAACTGTCACCGGAACCGGCGTGAGTGCGGCAGCAGGTCCCGGAGCGTCAGTCGGCTCGTTCACAGTGGGTGTGACGCAACTCGCTACCGGCACCAGGGTCGGCGGCACGGCGATCACGGCCGCGCTGGACGCGGCATCGCCCATGAACAAGGCGAACTTCGGCGTGCTGCCGACGAACGGGACGTTCACCATCGGCACGGCCGGCGGGGGCACGGCGCTGATCAAGGTCGGCGCGACAGCCGCAGATACCGGTGTGGCGATCGATTCCGCCAACTTCGCGACCGCCGTGACAGCGGGCACGTTCACGCTCGCCACCGAGACAGGTGGATCCGTCGTCTTGAACGTGGACCCTGCGACGCAGTCTGTCGACGACATGATTACGGCCATCAACGGCGCCGGCGTTGGTGTGACCGCGACGGTTACCAACGATGCGAACGGCCGCGCGAACATTCTGAGCCTTTCGTCGACACAGGGAGCCATTACGCTTGGCGCTTCGGGCGACACATCCAACTTCTGGGCCGCCACGAATCTCTCGGCTTCCAGCGGCACCACTGAACGAGCCGGCGTTGGCTCATTTACGGCAATGCAATCGCTGAACCAGGTGATCAACGAGATCAACACGGCCGGCGTGGGCATCACCGCCACGATCACGAACGATGCGAATGGCCGCCCGAACCTGGTGAGCCTGAGCGCTGCTACGGCCATCAACCTCGGCAACGCGACCGACACGTCGAATTTTCTCTCGGCGACGAACCTCATCGCCTCCAGTGGAACGACAGCGCGCGTCAGCACAATGTCCATCGCGCGCCTCAATCCAGCGGTCAAGATGGACCAGGCAACGTGGTTCGGGGGCGCTCCCGCCGCAGGTGACCACTCGTTCACGGTGAACGGCAAGACCATCAACTACAACGCGGCCAATGACACGCTCAACGACGTTATCGGACGGATCAATGGAAGCGGCGCGGGCGTGACGGCGCGCTACGACACCGCCACGGACAGCATCAAAATCGAGCAGGCGAAGACGGGCACACTCGCCATAACGTTCGCTGACGACGGCGCCGGAGGCAACTTCCTCGCAAAGACAGGGATTCTCGCGGCGACCCAGACGATGGGTCAGAACGCAGCATTCTCCATCGACGGCGGTCCGACACAGTATTCGGATTCGAACACCGTGACTCCGCTGAACGGGGTGACTGTAACGCTCCAGACCGTGACCGATGCCGGCTCGCCTCCAACGGTTACGGTCGGCCAGAACTCCGCAGCGTCGATCACGGCGATCAAGGGGTTCGTGACAGAGTTCAACGCCGTCCTCGCGGCAGTACAGGTTGCGACGAAGACCGATCCGAAAGACCGCAACAACTCCGGCGAACTAAGCGGCGATGCCTCGGTGCGGCAGCTGGTCTCGTCGTTGCGCACCATGATCGTGAGCCCGGCCCTGGGCCTGAGCAGCAAGTACACCACCCTGGGCGAAGTCGGACTGAGCTTTGGTGCGGTCGGATCCGCGGTGGGGACGACGAATACGCTCCAGTTCGACGAGGGCAAATTTACGGCGGCGCTGGCAGCGGATCCTGCGGCGGTGCAGGCCCTCATGAGCACCATTACGCAGACGGCCACACTCCAGCCGGGCGGCACCAGCTCGGTGACGGGACTCACCGGCGCGTACACCGGCACGAAGACCGGCACCTACAAACTCATCGATGGTGGCCTCGGCACACTGACGGCGGAGTTCACCCCGAACGACGGGGGCCCCGTAATCACGGCATCCGCGCCCATCACCGCCGGCGGGACGAACACGACGCTCATTCCTGGCATGACGATCAGCATCGGCGCCATCCAGGCCGGCGAGAGCATCGTCACGGTTGGGCCGTCTGCCCGCGGTCCGCTGCACGGGCTCAAGGAGTTCGTCGAAGGCCAGGCAGGCGTCGGAGGAGTGCTGAGCAAACGCCAGAGCTCCTACGACGCGATCATCAAGGACATCACCGAACGCCAGGACCTGGCCCAGGAGCGCATCGAGCGCGAAATGGACCGGCTTCGGAAGAAGTTCCTGGCAATGGAACAGGCCCAGGCGCGCTACCAGGCGATCTCACAATCGTTGCAGTCCGCGAGCGCGAAACTGGCGGCGCAGCGCGGGTAGTAACGCGCGGGAGACCGCGTCATGAAATTCGGGATATCCCGATGAGCCGGAGCATTCTGGCTGGCGAAGATTAGCAGGGGGGCGGCTCAGCCGCCCGGTGGATGAGAGAGGCAGGGCTTCCCAATGAGTAACCAGGTTCACAACGCCTACGCAGCGACGTCCGTCATGTCGTCGGACCCGGTGACACTCGTCACGATGTTGTTCGATGGCGCCGTGAAAGCAATGAAGAAGGCGAAGATCTTCCACGAGTCCGGCAATCGCAAGGGTTTTCTGGATGAAACGAACCGGGCACAGCTGATCGTTGGTGAGCTCCTCGTCTCGCTGGACATGGAACAGGGTGACATCCCCAAACAGCTAAGCGGCATCTATGCCTACTGCATCCGCTGCCTGATCGAAGCCTCCATCGAAGGCCCTTCGCTGGTCGAGGAAGCTGAGAAGCACATCAGCCGCATCTCCGAGTCGTGGAAGCTCGCTGTCGCCTCGCTGCGAGAGAGCGCGAACACTTCGGCCCCGGGCGTGGCTGCGTGAACCAACTCGCGGAGGCGCTCGCGGAGGCCCTCCACACGGGCGGTCAGCAGCTGCGCGCCCTGGAGTCCGGTGATTCGGACGCCTTCCTGGAAGGGATCGAAGCCCACATGCAGGCCTGTTCCGAGCTGACGAAGCTCGCCGAGGCGAATCCGGGCGCCGCCGCGGCCGCAGCCATTCGCCAGGTCCTGGGAATCAACGCAAAGATCATCCTTGGGGCGCGCGGTGCGACGCGCGAAATCGCGACCGAGCTCGACGCGCTGCGCTCGGGCGGGCACGTGGTTGCTGCCTATGGCCGCCCACCATCCATCGAAAGCATGCGTGAACGGAGCGCCTGATATCCCCGCCCTTGTAACCGCCTGTTCGGAGCGTTTTGCACTCCGTTTACAAACCCCATTGCAGAGTGCCCGCCCGGTTGCCGACAACTTAGGGGAGAAACCTATGGCCCGCGTTCATGCGGGGATGAGGCAGAGATGGCAACCCCGGTGGCCAGGAACCCGAAGCACAGGAAGAACCACTCGTCGACCGCCATCGCGTCGCTGTTCGTGGCTGCGGCGGGCGTCATCGCCTGGTTCGGTCTTTCGGGGAGCCAAAGCCCAGTGACGGAGCCCGCAGAAGCGGTCACGATCGCCGGGTATGTCGCGCCGGACCAGCCCGTCGTCTCGTTGCTCGCCGGCCACGGCTCGTTGCCAACCAGGGTTGTGGTTCCCAGCGCGGGCATCGATACGATGGTGAGCGAGGTCGGGATCGCCAGGGTGGAGGGTAAGCTCGCGTGGCAAACCGCCTGGCGCTCGGCAGGCCACCACATCGACTCCGCCAGGCCCGGACAGCCCGGGAATATGGTCCTCACAGGGCACGTCTCGGTGGCCGATTCGTCGAACCTGGCCGTGTTCAAGTCGCTCGACCGGGTCAAGCCGGGCGACACTGTCGAAGTCCAAAGCGGCGACAACTCGTTCACCTATGTTGTCGCTGGCGTCCAGGTTGTCGACCCGACGGCCGTGAAACTCCTGCGCTCAGACCACCGTTCTACGGTGACGCTGATCACGTGCACCCCGGACCTGAAAAAGCGGCTCGTCGTGACGGGTACGCTTCAGACCGCGACGTGAGCGAAGCAATGATGGCGCGTTGTACACTCCGATTACCGACCAGGAAAGAGATGACGAAATGAGTGAGATCCGCAAGACCACTGCCGGCGCCCCAGGCGCCGTCGTCTACGACATCACGACTCGCATCCGGACCACTCCGCGCGGCGGTAGCGCGAACGCCGCGCCTGCCAGCGACCAGGCCGGCATCACGGAGGGCGCACGCGAACTCTCCCGCGCTCACACCGCCGTCCAGGATTCGCGCGATGTACGCACGGAGCGCGTGATGGAGCTTCGCGCCCAGATCGCCAAAGGCGCCTACCAGCCGGATGCGCGCGAGATCGCCCAGGCCATCCTCAAGCGCGGGCTCTGAGCTCGTGCGGTGAGTATGACCGGCGGCGAAGCTCCTTCGATCGGCTCCTCGATTCTCCCTAGGGACGCCCTCGGTGCTCGCAAGTCCGAAATCGGGTATGTCCCGATTCGCGGCGGTTGCAGCTCGGCCTAGGATCGTGTTCACAGGTTCGGATTACCCGAGCGTATCCCGACCGCCGCGGAGGAACACGAATTTGCCAAACGTCCTCGCCATCGTGCCCGGCACACCAACCGCGCTCCAGGGCAGGTCGATTCTGGGCGAGCGATTCACCATCGATGTCCGCGCTGACGACGGCGCCGCACTCGCCGAAGCCGCCCAGGCAGCTCAGGACCTTCTCGTTCTCGCGAACTGCAGCCCCGAACGCCAGCAAGCGCTGGCGGCTTACTTCCAGGAGCACCGGCGCTGGCGATTGGTGCCTGTTCTCTATGTGGCGTCCGCCGATGCGACCGGCTTTGTGATCCCGGGGGGCTTTCGCCCCGAGATAGACGGGCTTGCGCGCGGAGCCCTCGATACCCCATCGGTTCAGCGGCGCATCCGCGAACTAGCGCGCGACGGGGTCTCGGCCGCGGAGCTCGTGGTTGCCGGAGACTTCGAATTGGACCAGCTTCGTGGCCGCCTGCGGTTCAGCGATATTGAAATCGTTCTGACGGAGCGCGAGGCCGAGATCCTCTCGATCCTCCTCACGCACGCGGACCGTACCGTCGCCGCGGACGAAATCATCGAACGCGGTTGGGGCGCGACAACCGACGAACGCTACCTTCAGATCTTGCGGCGCCACGTCTCCAACATCCGCCGCAAACTCAGCCGGACGCCGGCGGCAGAAGCTGTCTGTACGATTCGTGGCGCAGGCTACCGGTTCGACGTTCGCGGCGCTTGAGCGCCCCTTAGTTTCCGAACCAGCGCCGGGATTGGAGCGGTTCCATCTCCCCATGCAGGTCCAGCAGGGCGGCGAAGTGGTCGAGCGCGTGCCACAGCACCTTCTCCGCGAGCCACGCGAGGTCGATGACTCTTCCGTCGGGCCAGACTCCGGTGCGCCGCCAGTCCTCGGGCGCGAGTGACTTGAACAGCCCGGCCGTTTCTTCGCGTGCCGCCATGAACTGATCGGCCAGCGACGCGATGGGGATGCTCGCGTCATGGTGGTCGCGAAGGTCGCCTTCGCTGTCCCACCGGGCGAACACCGGCCGTTCATGGCTCATCGCCAACCGGATGCGTTCCTGGAACACGCGTTCATTGCTCAGAAGGTGAAAGATCTGCTGGTGGGGAGACCACTCGCCCCCGATCTGTTCGTGCTCGCGGTGGGCCACGAGGCCGGCCACCCAATCCACGCCCTTTGCGCTCAACTGCAGCCGGGCCATGAGGGTGGGGTCGGGAATGCGCTGCTCTGCCACGCTGTGCTCCTGTCTTGATCGGGGCTCGCGTCCGCCCGTGTTAGCGCAACTACTGATGGCCCCTGCGGATGGCGCGCTCCCAGTATGGGGTAGACGACATGGCCATCATCCCAGCTTCCACCGGTCTTGCCCATGTTTCCCTCCATGAAGCCGCAGCACACGCGCGGGGACTGAAGGGCGCCGGCGCGGCTACCCCCGGCCAGGCATTCCGCACGCCGGACCCGGTGCCCGGAGCTTCGAAGACGAGGTCCGCCCCCGCGGCCCGGCCTGCTGCGCCAACTCGCAGCACGCGCGAATACGCCCCCCACACGCCGGTCGTCTCCTATTCCGATTCTGCCCCGGACCGTTGGGACGCGATGCTGAACCGGTTGGGACAGCAGTATCGCGTGCCGCCGATGTTCTTGAAGGCTGTGATGCTCGCGGAAAGCGGCGGCCGCCCAGATGCCATTGGAGACAACGGGCATTCAGTGGGGCTCTTCCAACTCCACGACCAGGGATATGGCCATGGCATGGGCGATTCGCGCTTCGACCCGGAGGTCAACGCTGAACGGGCGGTGAAGGGACTCTCCGAGGCCTGGCACGCCGGCGAGCGTTCCGGGCTCCAGGGCGAACAGGCGGTCCGTGCGGCCTACGACTACTCGTTCAACCCGGGCGGCGGATGGGCCTACCAGGGCGATGGCCTGGTGCGCATCTACAATTCGCTGCTCGCGGAGCACGGCCAGCCGCCACTGAGCTGAAACCCCGACGTCAGGGCCCCGGCGGCCAGCGGAGTGCTATGATCGTCGTTCCCGCAGTGCGCGGGAAGGGGAGGCGCCCGTGGTGACGACGGACTATCGAGAACACACGGTCGAAGCGAACGGTCTGAAGCTCAGCTACCAGGAATGGGGCGATCCCAATGCGCCGCCCGTGCTCATGCTCCATGGCTTCGGCGTCTCGGGTCACATGTTCGATGAGTTTGCCCAGCGTGCCCAGGATCGGTATCGCCTCATCGCCCTCGACCAGCGCGGTCACGGTGACTCCGAATGGTCGGAGCCCGGCGACTATTCGCGTGATGCCTTCGTGGCCGATATCGCAGCCGTGCGCACCGCGCTCGGACTCGACAGGTTCGTGCTTGTGGGGCACAGCATGGGCGGGCTCAACGCGGTCTCCTACGTGAACCAGCACGCGAAACATGTGCGAGCGTTGATCCTTGTCGACGTCGGGCCGGAATCTGCGAAGGAAGGCGTCGACAACATCGTGCGTTTCACGCGTGGACCGGACGAACTCGAGTTCGAAGAGTTTGTGGAGCTCGCCCACCGCTTCAACAAGCGCCGCACCATCGAGAACATCCGGGAACGCATGCGTCACCGACTGAAGCCCAGCGAGAACGGAAAGTGGACGTGGAAGTTCGATAAGCGTTTCCGGGAGCCCGATAGCGGGCTCACCATCGGCAGCCGGCTCTCGAATGATGAGACATGGGCGCTGTTTCGTTCGATCCCCGTGCCTACGCTCCTGGTGCGGGGAGGCGAAAGCGATGTGCTTTCTCAGGAGACGGCCGATCGCGCGGTCAGCGAGATTCCTCGCGCCATCCTTCGTGTGGTGCCCGGTGCCGGCCATAGTGTGCCCGGCGACAACCCGGATGACTTCACGTTCGTGGTGCGCGAGTTCCTCAAGGACCTGGACGCCGGGAGCTTCGAACCCGCCAACGAACCGGAAGCGCCCTCTCTGGAAGACCTCGTGGACAATCATGCCGCCAGCCAGCGGACGGCTCCGGGCACCCTCACGCTCGTCGCGGTGGGAATTGGAATCGCGTTCGCGGCCACCAGCCTCGTTATCATGAGCACGAAAGCGCGCGGGGCCGCCCGCAAGGCGGAGGCCAGGCGGCAGGCCGAAGCTGACAGGAAACGGCGCCCCGGCCGCACCATCGACACGGATCGGGCCCAGCTCCTCGCGACGGAGCTCATGAACGAACTTTCCGCGGCCGGACGGTCCGGTCTGACGCGCGCGCGAACGGCCATGCACGACGTCGATATCGATCGCGCGAAAGACGCCGCGTCGGAAGTCCTGCATGCCCTCGGGGAGCGTGGCAGGGAGGCCCCCGCCCAGGCCCGCGCCATCGCAGGGAAGGCGCGCAGGGCTTCGAAGCGACGTTCGCGTACATCCATGGTTCCTGCGCTGGTGAAGACGGTCATGTTCGTCCTGCCGCTGGTGAACGCGTCGCGTTCGCGCGGGCGGAGACGAGGCCGGTGAAGCTGGTCGAGGCGAATGGCACCGCCATCGCATGTGATGACGCCGGCGAGGGTGCTCCGCCGTTCGTCTTCATCCACGGCTATGCCTGCGACCGCAGTGCCTGGGCTCCTCAGTTCGACGATCTGAGCCGAGATCATCGCTGCATTTCCGTCGATCTGCGCGGATGTGGCGATTCGCCGCCGGCTTTCCCTTCCGGCATCGAAACCGCAGCAGACGATGTCTTTGCCGTGATGACCGCCCTCGACTGTGTGCCCGCCATCATTGCCGGGCACAGCCTGGGTGGGCTTATCGCCCTGGTGCTGAACGAACGGCACCCGGAAGTGGTGCGGGGGACCCTCGTTGGGGATTCGCCCATACGGGAGCCGCTTCCGCGGGACCGCCGCCCGGCGCCGCCGGCTGAACCGCACGAGCAGTACATTGCGCGCCTCGTGGAGACCTTCTGGAGCCAGGGCACTCCAGAGCATGTGAAGGCGCGCGTCCGGGGAATGATGCTCGGCTGCAGCGCCGAGGTTGCGCGCGGGATGGAGCAGGGCTACGGGGCCGCCATGGCGCGTATGCCCGAACTCCTGAAGCTGGCCGATGCCAAGCCATTCATGGCGATCTGGGCCGGAAAGGCCCTTGGCGACCCTGCCTGGGTGCGCGATGTCACGATGTTCGTTCGCCAGGAACCCATCGCCGGCACGGGGCATTTCTTCCAACTGGAAGAGCCCCAAATCACGAATGCCCTGTTGCGAGCATTCGAAGACGACGTGAGGCGCGATCCACGACTGGCAGCAATGGGCCTGGCAGTGTAGTTCCCGCCCACTGGCGTTTCGCGGGCCCAATACCAGGTGCGCGGACCTATTCGAATGCGCCCGGAATCGTGAACGATCAAAGACGCGAAAGTGTCACGGAAAGGCGACATCAACGTCCGAAATCGTTTGCCAAGAACCATTGACGGGCTCCAATACGTAGTATAGAACAAGCCAATCACGCCAAGGGGGGAAAAATCATGAGGCGCGAAGACAACTACTGGACTCGAAAGCTGGCACGGCGACGCATGCTCGCAGGGGCCGGAACCGCTGCGCTGGGCGTCGGCGCGATGGCGCTCACTGGCTGCGGTGATGACGATGATGGAGGCGACGGCGGCGGCGGATCGCCTACGCAGGCCGGTGGGTCACCCGCGGCGACCGCGGCGCCGAAGACGGGTGGCGTTCTCCGCCAGGCCGACATCACCCAGGCGGCCCATTTCAGCCCGTATCACCCCAGCGCGGACCCGTCGTTCGTTAACTTCTGGCGACGCGACACCGGCTACTACGACCGCCTCTGGGACATCATGGATACTCCCGACCCACAGAAGCAGGTGGCGCTCCGGCTGGCGGAAAAGGTGGAGCAGCCCGACCCGACCACGTACGTCATCACCCTTCGCGAAGGAGTGAAGTTCCACAACCGCGCACCAGCCAACGGTCGCGCCATGACCGCGGAGGACGTGGTCCAGGTCTATGAGTTCCTGAAGAAGCCGCCCGCCTCCGGCGGTGCGTTCGTCCAGTCCGGGAAGGACATGAAGAGCATTACGGCGGTTGACGCGAAGACGATCCGCCTCGAGACGTTTGGCCCGCGTGCGTTCACATACGAAGAGCTTGCGCCGCGCGGCCTCATCGTGCCGAAGGAGATGCTCGACGAGCAGACGCAGAAGAACACTCCGCCAATCGGGACCGGCCCGTACATGTATAAGGCGCACCAGCAGGGCAGCACCGAAGAACTGGTGAAGAACCCGGACTACTGGCGGAAGGGTCAGCCATATCCGGATGGCAAGAAGGTCACGTTCATTCCCGATGCCGCCGCCGGAGAAGCCGCCTTCCGCGACGGCCAGATTGACGATATCTCGTTCACGGACGTGAAGCAGCGCGATTCGGTCAAGCAGGCGCTCGGGAATAAGATCACTCTCCAGGATTACCCGTCGACGTCCGGCCTGGCGCTGGTTCTCAACATTCACCGCCCGCCGTTCAACGACCCGCGCGTGCGCGAGGCCATCCACCGGGCGATCGATGCGCAGCGCATCATCAATATCGTGTGGTTCGGCGATGGGGACCCGGCATGGTACTTCAGCGATGCCCGCACCTCGCGCTTCCCCATTGGCCGCAAGGCGGTCGAACAGTATGTGGGCTTCGATCAGAAGAAGGCCGCCGACCTGCTGAAAGCTGCTGGTGTCGACCCGAACAAGGAATACGAGCTCATGGCTCCCGTCGAAACGCAGACATGGGTCGACGCCTCCAAGCTCATCTCGGAAGACCTCGCCAAGGTTGGCCTGAAGACGAAAGTCACGCCAATCGTTCGCAACGTCTATCTGCAGAAGGCAGGCCCGAAGCCGGGCGACTTCGACATCACGATGTCGGTCTTCCTGGACTACATCTACATGCAGACGAATTCCGGCACCTTCTGGGACAACACCTCGCTCGAAGATAAAGAAGTGGATGCACTCGCGGACAAGATCAAGGAGACGATCAACGCGGAAGAGCGCAAGAAGCTTTCGAACGACATCGAGATCATGCTCGCCAAGAAGTACAGCAACTTCGTTCCCGTTCTCTCGGCGAAGGGCCACACGGCGTGGTACAGCTATGTGAAGGGTGTGAATCTTGAGTCCTCGCGCGTCGGCAGCCGCCAGGGCAACCAGATAGGTCTCTGGCTCGACAAGGCGTAGGCACCACGCCGGCCGCTCTTCTAGTTGATCACCAGACAGACCGGCCGGGTGATACCGTATCGCCCGGCCGGTACTTTCAAGAGAGACACTACATGCGCCAATACGCGATTCGGCGGGCAATCTTCATCGTCCCAGTACTTCTGGCGGTCACCTTCATCACCTTCTTCGCAATCAACTCCCTGCCGGGTGCCGACCCGGCGCTGAACTACCTGGGCTTCAACGCGCGCCCTGAAGAGGTGGATGCGTTCAAGGAAGCGAACGGACTCAACCGTCCGGTGATGGTCCGCTACGTCGATTGGCTTGCCGGCATCGTGCAGGGCGATCCCGGGTCCTCGCTCCGCGGTGCGACTGACATCCGCGGCGAGATCCAGAGCCGCTTCCCGGTCACCTTCACGATCATGATCTTCACGTTCGCCTTCGTCATGACGTTTGGCCTGACGTTCGGCATCATCGCCGCCGTGTTCCAGGACAGTCCGCCGGACTACTTTGTCCGCCTTCTCGCTGTGTTTGGGCAGTCCATCCCGGACTTCTTCACGCTCACTCTGTTGCTCCTGTTGCCGGCAATCTGGTGGAACTACGCTCCGCCGTTCGGGTACGTTCCCTTCTGGGAGGACCCCGTGCGCGGCTTGCGGCAGATCGTGCCGCCGACGATGGTGCTCGCGTTCGGTGGCTCGGCGCTGCTCATGCGCGTCACCCGTGCCGCCATGCTCGAGGTGTTGCGCCAGGACTACGTGCGAACCGCGCGCGCCAAAGGTCTGAACGCACGCGTCGTCCTCTTCCGCCACGCGATCAAGAACGCCATGATCCCGGTCCTGACGATTGCAGGCGCACTCATCTCCAGCCTGCTCGGCGGCACCGTCATCCTCGAGAACATCACGGCCCTGCCCGGCCTGGGCCAGTACACCTTCAACGCCGTGGTGAACCGCGACTTCAACGTCGTCATGGCCATGGTCACGTATGCGGCGTTCCTGGTGGTGATCACGCAGCTTGCCGTCGACCTGCTCTACGCGGTCGTCGACCCGCGGATCCGGTACCGATGAGCGCCGCACCGGCGAGCGAAGCGCTCGCGCCGATCCCGGATTTCGCACTGCCCCACCGGCCAGGCAGATTGCGCCGGCTGGGGAGAATCGCCCGCCAGAAGCCGCTCGGCGTCATCGGCGCGGTGATCGTGATCAGCTTCATCATCATCGCCGCCATTTCTCCGGCCATCACGCCCTATGACGCCCGCGCCAGCATCGCCAAGCCGCTCGAAGCGCCGAGCAGCGACCACCTTCTGGGCACCGACTCGCTCGGCCAGGACGTCTTCAGCCGGGTGCTTCAGGGGAGCCAGATCTCGCTTGTCGTGGCCATCACGGTGGTGACCATCTATGTGGTCCTGGGCACGTCGCTCGGCCTGATGGCCGGGTACTTCCAGGGCGCCGTGGACTACGTCATCCAGCGGAGCGGCGAAATCTGGACGGCCTTCCCGGGCCTCGTGGCGCTCCTCCTGATCGTTTCGATCCTCGGCACGCCAAACTCCACGGGAGGTAACCTGTTTACCATCGCGTGGGACCTGCGGAACCTCATCTTCGCCCTTTCCCTGGGCGCGCTCTTCGGAGGGTCGCGCATCGTCCGCGGCGTCACGCTTTCGTTGAAGCAGACGGACTACATTCTCGCCGCGCGCACGCTTGGGGCCGGGGATATCCGCATCGTGTTCCGCCACCTGCTGCCGAATGTGCTGCCATTCGTCATCGTCAACGCGACCGCCGGTCTCGCTGCGGTCATCCTCGCGGAGGCTGCGCTCTCGTTCCTCGGGCTTGGCGTTGCGCCCGGAACCCCTAGCTGGGGCCAGGACCTCAGCGGGCGCAACCGGCTCTTTTTCCGCGACGCATGGTGGGTTGCTGTCGCGCCGGGGGCGGCCATCAGCCTGTGCGTGATCGGTTTCAATCTGCTGGGCGATGCGCTGCGAGACGTGCTGGACCCTCGCCTGCGAAAATAGGCCACGGAGGAATCGCATGGCCAAACCAGACCAGATCGCGGATGCCGAACTGCGTTCCCGCATCGAGACCGCGCACCAGCAAATGCGCAAAGGGGACGGCTCCAGCGCCGTGCGCACGCTGGCGGACGCCTATCTCTACATGCTGGCGAAGAAGCCGGAGATCCTGGATGAGACCATTGAGCCTCGGCCCGGCCGTACCATGCCTGCGGTGATGCGCTGGCCGGCGTTGGGTGCGAACCTTTCGCTTCCTTCGGTCCTCGAGAAGAAGCCGCAGATCGACTTCGTCCGCGAGAAGTTCGCCGTCAGCGAAGCGATCACGTACTACGAATACACGCTGGAGTCGGCGATCAACCAGAAGCTCTAATCCCGGACGCGTTCGATGAAGGCCGCGCAATGCGGCGGTAGTTCGATGCGTCCGGCGCCAGGCCTGGGAGCGCGCCGGTCCGGCCCCGCAAATTGTGCCTCGTTCGAATGAAGGACGATCCGGAATTCCCCTGACGAGTTCAGCGGCAGCGTTGCCCTTTCGCCGAAGTTGACGACGATGGTTCTCATTCCCGAAGGCGACCGCAGGTACACGGCCATTGCCCGCCCAACGACGTCTGTCTCGATCGCCAGCCGTTCGCGCCTGAAGTCAGCAAGCACCTGGTCCGTAACCCGGAGGCGAAGGAGATCGCGGTGGTAACGGAGCGCGGCTGCACCGGGGCCACCCTCGGTCTCTTGCCAGCGAAGTTTCGATTGCTCGAAGGTCGAGGATGCCTGCGGGTCCGGCACGATTTGCGCGAGAGAAGCCGCGTCGAGACCCATCTCCGGGCGGAAGTCCCGCCTGCGTCCTCCCGTCACAGCGCTACCGAGCGGCTCGCGGTGGTCGGTGAAATAGAGGAATGGCGAACTGGCAAGGAACTCCTGCCCCTGGAAGAGCAGCGGGGTGTGTGGAAGGCACAGCAGCAGCATCGTCGCCGCGTACACGTCGCCGAGTGCGGCGCCTGAATGCAGCCGGAGCCCGTGCGACCGAATCGCTACCTGGTCGTGGTTCTGGAGGCATGTGACGTACACGCTCCAGGGGAACCGTCTTCCCTCCTCGGGGTCTGCTGTGCGAAGCACTTCTTCGCCGCCAGGGCCCCGGAAGAGGAACCCGTTCTCGATGGTTGCCGCGAGTTCGGAGAGATCGCCAGAGTACTTGTTCAGGTAACTGTGCCGCTCATCCAGGAGCGTCACGTGCGCCGCGTGATGGAAGTCGTCGGCCCACACACCATCGAAGCCGAAGCCGCCCTCAACAGTTGGCCGCAGGTAGATATGGTCGTTTTCTGGCGTCTCCGCAATGAGGTATGCCGTGTGGCCGCTGCGCGGCGATCCGCGGACCGTGTCGGTGAGTTCTCCGAGGATGTGGCGTTCGCTATCGTCGACGATGGTATGCGTGGCATCGAAGCGGAAGCCATCGACGTGGTATTCGTGGAGCCAGTGCAGCAGGTTTTCGCGGAAGAAGCGCCGCACGTGTGCGGAGCCCGGCCCGTCTGTGTTGATTGCGTCTCCCCAGGGCACGTCACGCCGGTTTGTCAGGTAGTGCTCCGAGTAGAGGCCCGTGTAGTTGCCATCGGGCCCAAAGTGGTTGTAGACGACATCGAGAATGACAGCCAGCCCGGTGGCGTGGGCTGCATCAATAAACCGTTTGAGTCCGTCCGGCCCGCCATAGCCGGCTTGTGGGGCGAACAAGGCAACCCCGTCGTAGCCCCAGTTCCAGCGCCCGGGAAAAGAGTTCACCGGTGTCAGCTCAAGCGCTTTGATTCCGAGTTCTCTCAGATACGAGAGCCGCTGTTCGATTCCCGCGAAGTCACCCGATGACGAGAACGTTCCCGGGTGGCATTCATAAACCACCAGCTCGCGGAAGGCGGGCGCCACCCACTGGTGGTCGGTCCACGGAAACCGTGAAGGGTCGATCACTTCGCTCATGCCGTGCACGCCATCAGGCTGGCTACGCGAACAGGGGTCCGGGAACGGTCCCTGGCCGTCGACGATGTAGCCATAGCGCGTGCCGTGGCCGGCGGCGGCTGCATAGGCGGTCGCGTAGCCCTGGGAGTCACGCTCGCACACGAACCGTTCCTGCACCCCGGAGCGTTCCACCACCAGTTCAATCGAGACCGGACGCGGCGCCCACACGCGGAAGGTCGTCCCCTCACGGGCGATCGTCGCGCCGAGGGAAGGCCGCCAGTTGTCGCTCAATGGTCGTCCGGTTCGCGCACGAGGATGGAGACCGGGAATCCGTCGAACAGCTCGGTGGCGGTCACCTTGCCGCGCAAGAGGCACCGCTCGTTTGTCGCGGGCAGCCAGCGTCTCCAGACGGCAGATCCGGGGAGCTCGACCGTTGTGCCCTGCAGAGGCTCGGCGCGGACGCACCCGGACCCGTTCAGCAGCGGCGCTGCCGTGCGTAACAGAGCCAGGAGGATGGATTCCCGGCCCAGGGTGCGCTGGAAGGCAAAGATGCGCCGTTCTTCCGGCCCTTCCGCTTCCACCGGGGTGTAGGTCGCGTGGGATAGCAACTCCGGGAAAGCCCCGCGTAGACGCAACATTTGGGTGGTCAACCAGAACTTGCTCTCCGGCCTGATCGGAACGGGGGCATAGAGCGGCGGCCTTTCGATCAGCTCGATCCTGCGGGCGAAGTCGACTGGCTGGCGGTTATCGGGGTCCGTCAGGGTGAACAACGGTAGCTCCGCGCCCTGGTAGAAGTCGGGGACACCGGGCGCGAGCGATTTCAGCGCCACCAGGCCGAGGGAATTTGCCGCGCGCGCCGGTTCCAGCAACTGGACGAAAGCGCTGATCCGTTCGATGAATCGCATTGACCTGCGCCGGTCCAGGATCGCACGCACGAACGCCACGAGAGCGCTTTCATAACCTTCGTTGACGGTCGCCCAGCTGGTCTGGAGCTTCGCCTCGCGCGCGGACTTCACGACGTGCTCTTCGATGCGTCGTCGATATGCGGTGTCGGGCGGCCCGTCCCAGGAAGCCACGAGAGCCTGGTACACGGCGTACTCTGCGGAGCGGCCGGGCACAAGGAAGCCAGAGGCCATCCGCTTGGAGCGCGCGTTCATGCGCGCCCAGGCGCGCACTTCGCGACGCCACGCCCTCGGCATCTCGCTAAGCACCGCGAGGCGCGCGCGCGCGTCCTCACTGCGTTTCGTGTCGTGCGTGGTCGTAGCGAGCATGGCATGAGGCCGGCTGGCGGATTCATGCAACCTGGAGTGCGCTTCGGCAGGGGAAATCCCGAAGTGGTCCGGGTGGGAACCGACCTCGTTGAGCGCGAGCAGCCGGTGGTGTCGAAAGAACGTCGTGTCCTCAACCCCTTTTGCCATCACTGGACTGGACACCTGCTGGAAGCGCCGGCGAAAGTGCACCCAGCGCATACGCTCTTCATCGCTGAGGCTGTCGTCCTCCAGGAGGATGACGTCCACGAGAAAGTCCAGCGCCTCAACGGTCACGTTGGGATCTCGTTTGCGCGCTTCCTCGGCCGCCCCTTCCACGATGGAGCGGTCGCCCGGTCGAGGTTCGCCGTCCTGCAGGTAGACCCGATAGACGGGAAAACATGAAAGCAGCGCCGCGATCGCCTCGCGGAGCGAACGCAGCGTGTTGTCGCGATACTGGCGGTGCCCCTGCGCCAGCCTGTACAGCTGGAGCGCCAACACATTCACTTCGCCTGCAAACGAACGTTCTGCAACGCGCCGCCGGGCCGCGAACGCGACGTCGCCATAGTCGACGTGCTGGCCGGCGAACTCGTCATAAATCGCCGTCATGGGTTGCTCGCCGGCAGAATCGATCTGCAAGCGGCCGGCAAGCGCTGCGAAATCGTAGCCGGTGGTACCCGCCACCGGCCACGCCGGCAGCGTCTCACCATCGGCGAGGATCTTCTCGACCCAGATGAACGGGACGACCGCATCGGGCGGTGCCCCGTCCGCCAGGTAGTCGTTCAGGCGCCGCAGGTAGCGTTCCGGGTCATACAGTCCGTCGACGTGGTCGATGCGCAGTCCGTCGACGAGCCCGGCGTGGACGAGTTCGCGAACGAGTCGGTGGGTTGCTTCGAACACCGCTTCGTCTTCGACGCGGATTGCGGCCAGTTCGTTGATATCGAAGAATCGGCGGTAGTTGGTCTCTTCCGCCGAGACGCGCCAATAGACGAGCCGGTATGGCTGCAGACGCATGAGTTCCTCGAGGCGGTCAAAGCTGTGGGCATCGCCGACCGTGCCATTGAACGCTTCCGCGCGGCGTTCGCACCAGGCGCGCAGGGCGGGTTCGCGGGCAAGGATCTCCGAGAAACGCCGGCGCTCGACTTCGGCCTCGGCCGGCGCAGCGGATTTCATCGCATCCAGGAGGTTCATGCACTCTTCGAGCGCGGCGTCGCTCGCGAGCTCGCGTTCCTCGGCCGTCGGTAGACCGAACACCGACGCGTAGCTAGCGGGGGCCACCGGGAACGTCGCGTCGTGATAGCGAATGACCAGTTCGTCTTCCAGCATCGCCACGCGGAACTCTCCGGCTTCCAGCGCGAGCCCGAAGGGCTGCCCCAGGACCGGGCAGCTGAGTACTCCGGAGGGCATCTGTGGCTGACCGATCCAATCGATGTCGAAGTAGCCCGCGTAGGGTGATTGAGGGCCGTATCGCAGCACGTCGCGCCACCAGGGGTGCGTCGCTCCCTTGATGCCGACGTGGTTCGGGACCAGGTCCAGGATGATGCCCAGGCGGTGCTCATGCGCGATGGCTGCAAACGTGTAGAACCCCGCCATGCCGCCGAGTTCCGTGTTGATGCGCGCATGGTCAATGACGTCGTAGCCGTGGGTGCTGCCCGGAAACGCCTGCCAGATAGGTGAGAGGTAGACGTGGGAAACGCCGAGTTGCGCCAGGTAAGGCACGACGGCGCCCGCATGTTCAAACGTGAACGTGGGACCGAGCTGCAGGCGGTAGGTCGCCTTCAGCGGCATACGCTGATTGCGGTCGGTTACCATCAGGTTGGGGTGCACTCCCTGCCGTGACCGGCTCGAACCACGCTACAGCGACGGGCGTGCCGCGAGAGTCGCCGCCCGCGCAACGTGCATTGCAAAACCATCGCAACTGTGGGGCCGGCCGAGTTAGATGGCGACGAGCGGCCCTCCCCGGCGTGACCCGAGCTCCGTCGAGATCCGGGCGGTGACATCGAGCGCCTTGGGCAACACGTCGTGGACGAACGCGGCATCGAGCGCCGTCGTCCGTGTCACCGTGAGCGCAGCCACGGGACGTTCAGTCCGATCGGTGATCGGCACGGCAAGGAGCGTCGGCGCGTCCGTAGCGGCGACGCGGTCGAAGGCGATGTAACCCTGTTCACGAATCCGTTCCAGGTCCCGGCGCAGTTGCTCCTCGTCGTCGGTTGCCATGCGTTTCCCGTCAAGGCTCAACTGACAGAGGAGACTGTCTCGCACCGATGCTGGCGAGAACGCAACGAGCAGCTGGCCCGTGTGCGAATCCAGCAGCGGGCGCGGGCTGTACCACATCCGCGACGATACGCGTCCGGAAACCGCCATGACGGTCTCCACGAAGATGACATCCGGGTACTCGAAGAGGCCCAGCGTCACCTGGTACCCGACAGCCGACGAGAGTTCGACCATGTACGGGAAGGCGACATCGCGGATGGTGCCCTGCGAAAGCAGACCCAGTGCAGGTTCCAGGATGTGGCTGGAGGCTCGGTACCGGCCAGTCTCGTCCATCGCGATCGCTTCGTCCTGGTGAAGCGACAGGAGCAAGCGTCCGATGGAGGCTCGTGCGATCCCCGTGGCGGCCGAGAGCTGGGAGACGGTCATGGGTTCTTGCGAGCGGGCAAGAACGGCGAGGACGGTGAGAGTTCTACTGGCAGCGGCGCTCAAATCTGTGATACCCCCTGAGGAGCGGTCCTGCTACTGCTCACAGTTCCAAACAGGGCAATTTCCGGTTGGATTCCGTAGCAATCGGCTCCAGCGGCGATGCTACGCCAATGTTCGCCTTTGTTCGAACATTTCTGTACGGCTAACCAAATTCGGCGCGAAACGCCCAACCAGGCGGCAAGTCCCGTCGTTTCCTGCCCGTTGATGCGCAATCGTTTCCATTCGTGAGGCACACCTGATCGCGTGACACCTCGCCCCATCCTGTGCAAGATCGCTCCGCGCCTGTGCGTTTGCAGCGGCGCGAAGATCAAGTTCGAGTTCCAGGAGCGAGCCGTATGGCGATCGTCGAAACGGAGATCCGGGATGGCGTGATGGTCATCCGAATGAACAGACCAGACAGGCTCAATGCCCTCGGGACGGAGTTGCGGCATGCCCTCGCCGACGCCTGGACAGAGTTCCAGGACTCGCGGGAGGCCGAGGTCGCCATCTATACGGGCACCGGTCGCGCCTTCTGTGCCGGCGAAGACATGAAGGAGTCGCTCGAGCGCGGCGCCCCGGGTGGCGCCCCCGTTCGCCGCCCCGACCCGTTCAGTTCTGGCAAGCTGAATAAGCCCGTCATTGTTGCAATCAACGGGTATGCAATGGGCGGCGGGTTTCAGCTGGTCGAACGCGGCGACCTGCGCGTCGCGGTGAAGGGCGCGGTGTTTGAGATGTCCGAGGCGAAACGCTGGCTCCTTGGCGGCTACCAGCACGGCCACATCGCCGCGATGCCTCACGCCGTTGCGACGGAGATGGCCTTTGCGTTCCGGTTCGATGCCGAGCGGCTGCACGCCCTCGGGTTCCTGAACCGGGTCGTGGAACCCGAACAGCTGATGGCGGAAAGCTTCGGAATGGCGAAGCACCTGCTTTCGTTGCCGCCGGCTTCCCGGGTGAACACGCTCGCGATGATGCGCGCCATGCGCCCCGCGGTGAGCGACGAACTCACGCGCCTGGCCGACGCCCTCCGCGAACACGGCGCCAAGTCGGACCTCATGGAGTCGCGGGCGGCGTTCGCCGAACGGCGCACCCCGAACTTCAAGGGCTGGGACGATCCCGCGGATCGGTTCCGCACGCCCACGCTGGCTTCACTGCGCGAACAAGAGGGAGCGCCGCCTCTCAGCTGACGTGCGTTCCGCCATCGACGGGCAGCGAAACGCCGGTGATGAAGCTCGCCTCGTCCGAGTGGAGGAAGAGCGCTGCATTCGCGACATCCCATCCGGTGCCCATCTTGCGTCCCAGGGGAACCCGCCGGTCGCGTTCGGCAACGACCTGTTCGCGCGGCACTCCGGCGGCGACACGTGATTCGATGGCCATGGGCGTGTTCATCAGCCCGGGCAGGATGACGTTGACACGAATGCCATGGCGCGCGTGGGCCATCGCCAGGTTCTCGGTGAGGCTGATGACCGCAGCCTTCGTTGCCTTATAACCGAGGTTGGGATAGGCGGACACGGCGGCCATCGAGGAGATATTCACGATTGAGCCGCTGCCTTGCGCCTGCATGACGGGCACAGCGTGTTTGCAGGCAAGCCACATCCCCTTGAGATTGACAGCCACGAGCCGGTCGAACGCCTCCGCCGTCAAGTCCACCGCCGGTGCGTCACCCAACGTGAGGCTTGCGCCAACGTTGTTGTGGACGATGTCGATGCGCCCGAACTCGCGGACGGCCGCGCCGATTGCAGCTTCTACCTGGGCCTCATCGGTGATATCGCACTGCACGGCGAAGGCTGTCCCGCCGCTGTCCCTGATCATCCGCACCGTTTCCTGTGCGGAGGCGAGGTCCCGGTCGACGATGGCCATGCGTGCGCCTTCGCGCGCAAGGACGACCGAGGTGGCGCGGCCGTTCCCGATGGTCTCGCCGGGCAGTTGCCCGCCCCCGAAGATGATCCCGGACTTGCCCTTGAGGCGGTCGACCATGTGTGGCTCCTGTCGTGGCTGACTTTGCCGCTATCCTGCCGCGCCGGATGCGCGCAGTGCGGCGATGCGTGCCGAATCATAGCCGAGTTCGGCGAGAACTTCGTCCGTGTGCTCGCCGGTATCGGGAGCCGCGTGGTGGAACTCCAGCGGCTGGGCTGCTCCCGAGAGGTTGATGGGCGAGCGAACCAGGCGGAGCTCGCCGGCCTCGCGATGTCGTGCGACCTTCGTCATTTGCAGGTATTGGACCTGCTCGTCCTCAAACGCCTCTGCGATCGTGTTGATTGGCCCGCACGGGACTCCCACGGCGTTGAGCTTTTCGACCAGATCCGCCGTGTCGAAGGCCTTCAGGCGCGCGCCGATCTCTTCCCGCAGCTGCACCTTGTTGCGTGCGCGATCACGGACGGTGGCGTATTCCGGGCGCGAAAGCAGGTCGTCGGCACCCAGCGCACGGCAGAGCGAACTCCACATCCTCCCACCACTGGCTGCGACATTCACGAGGCCGTCGCGGCATTCGAAGGTTCCCATCGGGACGCCGGTCGGGTGGTGGTTGCCTTCCTGGCCCGGCACCTCGCCGCTCATCGTGTAGCGCGCCCCCTGGAAATCCAGCTTGGAGAGCATGGCTTCGAGCAGCGATGTGTGCACCCACTGGCCGCGCCCCGTCTGCTCCCGCTGGAGGAGGGCCAGGAGGATGCCCTGCCCGAGAAACATGCCCGCCGACGTGTCTGAGATAGCAACCCCGACGCGCATCGGCCCGCGGCCCGGTTCGCCCGTCACCGACATCAAGCCGCTCATGCCCTGGATGATCTGGTCAACGCCGGGACGCTCGCTGTAGGGACCGGTCTGCCCGAAGCCGGAGATGCTCGCCAGGATGATCCGCGGGTTGACCCTGGCCAATGCTTCGTAGTCGATGCCAAGCCGCGTCTTCACATCGGCCCGGAAGTTCTCGACGACGACGTCGGCACGACGGACGAGGTCGAGGAATGCCGCCTTCCCGTCGGGATGCTTGAGGTCGAGGGCGATGCCGCGCTTATTGCGATGGAGGTTCTGCTCATCCGGGCCGCGCCGCGCTCCGGTCAACGCTTCGCCGCTTGCCTGGCGGGGCGGTGGCTCGACCTTGATGACGTCTGCACCCCAATCCGCGAGAAGGCGAACGGCGGTTGGCCCGGCCCGAGCGATGGTGAGATCGAGCACCGTGTAGCGCGCTAGAGGCAGGTCGTCGGCCATGGGGCGTTTCTCCTGCCGGTGAGTCTACGCCCGTCCCGTGGATCGTTCACTGCCAAAGAGAGTGTTTGGGACGCGCCGGGCCGCTCAAGAGATTGAGCGGCCCGGTACGCGCTTTGGGAAGACCTCGAGCGTCTAGGCCTTCTTGAGCCACAGATACGGGTACGTTTCGGTCCCTGCACCGTAGGAGAGCGTGAAGTACTGCCCGGCGTTTTGCACAGCCGGCTGGCTCGCAACCCACGTCTGCCCGGCGCCGTTCTGCAGGGGGATGTACCACATTTTCTTATGGTGGTACTTCTGCGCCTCGTGGTAGAGCGCGACGCGCTTCTCGTCGTTCTGCTCGATCCGCTGGTCGAGGGCGAACTTCTCGAGCACCGGATCCTTCACTTTGCCGTGGTTGAACTGGTTGTCGGTGAACAGGCGAATCGGGTAGTTGCCGACTTCGCCGAAGCCCGTTTCGAGGCCGAAGGCAACACCCTTGAAATTCCCGAGGAACGTCTGGGTGATGTACTTCGAGTTGTAGTCCTGGACATCGGTGGTCAGCTTGACCTGGCCGCCGAGCGCCGTCAGGAAGTTGAGGACCGCCTCTGCGGCATCGTTGAAGCTCTTGCCGTAGCGGTTGGCCGTGTACTGGTAGGTGACTTCGAACGGCTTGCTGTTCGTGTAGCCGGCGGCTTCAAGCAGCTTCTTTGCCTCGGCCGGGTTGTATTTGAAGACCCCGGCATCGGGTCCTGCCGCCGGGCTCTGGGGGTCGAGCCAGAAGCGACCCCAGCCCGAACCGATGAGATTGTTCCAGCTGTCGTTGGTCTTGAGACCGGCCGCCTTCAGCTTGTTGTTGTTGTAGACCAGGTCTGTCAGGCCGTCGCGATCGCAGGCCATGGAGAACGCCTGGCGGATACGTTCATCTTTCACGTATGGCGCGTTGGGATCGTTGCCATCGAACCAAAGCCAGTTGGCGCCCTGGTTGGCGTAGTTGTGGATCTGAACGCCCTGCTTCTTCTGAATGTCGGCCAGATCGTTTGCGTTGGGCGCGATGTGGTCGAGGTTGCCGCCCAGGAACTGGGCGAGCGAGTTCGGGTACTCGACGATGATCGAGACTTCAACTGCATCGACGAGCGGGAACCGTGGGTCGTACCACTCCGGGTTTCGCTTCATCCTGTATGAGACAGACGCCTGGTAATTGTCGAAGAGCCACGGCCCGGAGCCGATCATGACCTTTGTTGGATCGAACTTTCCTCCGTGCTCTGTCGGAACGATGTACAGGAGGTTCGTGTCGGTCAGAACGTCCAGCATCACCGCATTGGGTTGCTTAAGGGTGAACACGATGGTGCTCGCGTCCGGGAAGTCAACCTTGTCGATGAAGTTCACCTGCTGGCTGGTAGCGTTCTTGGGGTCCGCCAACCGGCTCCAGGAGTACTTGACATCTTCGGTTGTGACGACGCGTCCATTGACTGGCGCAACGTTGTGGAACTTGACGTTCGGGCGGAGCTTGACCGTCCACTTCAAGCCGTCCGGCGTATTCTCCGCACTCGTCGCGAGGTCGCCCGTCGGGCGCACGTCAGCGCGGAGAATGCCGGGGCCGGCCTTGTACTTAAACAGCCGGCTGTAGACGTAGCCAGCGACCGTCTTGGTGGCGAAGCTCACATTGCCGTAGGGGTCGAGGGTAGGAGGGTCCCCGGTGATATGGTGGCGGTAGGTACCGCCCCTCTGGGCATTGGCGAACGGGTCCGCCGTCGTCGGGCTCGCCGCTGCGCCTGTCGTTGGAGTGGCCAGGTTGGCGAGGCCGCCTCCGCCCCCGTCATCGTCGTCGCCGCAGCCGACGAGCGCGAGTCCAGCCGTGCCCGCGACGCCTGCACCGGCAGCGCCCAGCATGCGCCGCCGGCTCCAATGCCGATTCCAGTAGCTTGATTGAACCAAAGGAGCTCCCCTTGCCGGCGGATAGGTTTGGTATGACGCTCGTCATACCGCCGGTCATCATAGGATTCACCAATTCGCACGATTACGCTAGTCTATTCAAGTTAGTCGATCTCTAATCGTTAAACTCACATGATGTAATATCGTTAGTCAAGTACGAACAGTTTATAGATCACGACCGATTGAGTAGGAATGAAGCAGTGGTTTGTTCACGGATGCGTCCGGGAGTAGGTGCCATGGACTCGCACATGACACCGTAGGTCCCCGTCGCCAACAACCCCGCAGGGTCCCCGCCGGGTTCCCAAGAACGCACACAGCGCCCGGGGCAACCTGCCTCGGGCGCTGTGTTGAATGGTGCCTGGGAGTGGTGGGCGGTTAGGCCTTCTTCATCCAGTAGTACGGGTACGTCTCCGTTGGTGCGCCATAGGAGAGGGTGTAGTAGTCGCCGCCGTTCTGGACGGGGGCCTGGTAGGCGACCCACGTCTGGCCTGCGCCGACCTGGAGCGGGATGTACCACATCTTCTTGTGATGGTACTTCTGGGCCTCGTGGAACAGGGCCACGCGCTTCTCGTCGTTCTGCTCGATCTGCTGATCGCTGGCGAACTTCTCGAGGACCGGGTCCTTCACTTTGCCGTGGTTGAACTGGTTATCCGTGAACAGGCGAACCGGGTAGTTGCCCGCCTCGCCGAAGCCGGTCTCCAGGCCGAAGGCCACACCCTTGAAGTTCCCGAGGAACGTCTGGGTGATGTATTTCGAGTTGTAGTCCTGGACATCGGTAGTCAGCTTGACCTGGCTGCCAAGGGCCGTGAGGAAGTTGAGAGTCGCCTCGGCGGAGTCGTTGAAGTTCTTGCCGTAGCGGTTGGCCGTGTATTGGTAGGTCACTTCGAAGGGCTTGCTGCTCGTGAAGCCGGCCGCTTCGAGCAGCTTCTTGGCCTCGGCGACGTTGTACTTGAAGACGCCGGCATCGGGCCCGGCAGCCGGACTCTGCGGGTCGAGCCAGAAGCGTCCCCAACCCGCAGGGATAAGGTTGTTCCAGCTGTCGAGGGTCTTGAGACCTGCAGCCTTGAGCTTCTTGTTGTCGTAGCCAAGGTCGGTGAGGGCGTCGCGGTCGCAGGCCATGGAGAAGGCCTGGCGGATGCGCTCGTCCTTGTTATAGACAGCGTTCGGGTCGTTGCCATCGAACCAGAGCCAGTTCGCCCCCGAGTTCTGGTAGCTCGAGATAGACACGCCCTTGATTTTTTGGACGTCCGACAGGTCGGCCGCGTTCGGGGCGATGGCATCCAGGTTGCCGCCCAGGAACTGGGCCAATGCGTTGGCATACTCGGGGATGATGGCAACTTCAATGCCATCGAGGAACGGGAACCTGGGGTCGTACCAGTCGGGGTTCCGCTTCATCTTGTAGTTGCTGGAGACGGTGTAGCTGTCGAAGAGCCATGGTCCCGAGCCGATCATCGTCTTGGTCGGATCGAACTTGCCTTCCGATTCCGTGGGCATGATGACCAGGAGGTTCGAATCGGCAAGCGAATCGAGGAAGGTGGCGTTCGGCGTCTTCAGCGTGAACGTGATGGTCGAAGCGTCCGGGAATTCGGCCTTGTCGATATACGAAACCTGGGCACGGCCCGCGTTGGCGGGTGCGATCAGACGGCCCCACGAGTACTTGATGTCGTCGGTGGTAACGACACGGCCGTTGACCGGAGCGACGTTGTGGAATTTCGTGTTCGGGCGGAGCTTGACGGTCCACTTGAGGCCGTCCGGCGTGTTCTCCGCGCTGGCGGCCAGGTCGCCCGTGGGGCGGACGTTCGCACGGAGGATGCCGGGGCCTGTCTTGTACTTGAAGAGCCGGCTATAGACGTAGTTCGCCATCGTCTTGGTGGCGAAGCTCACGTTGGCATGCGGGTCGAGGGTCGGCGGGTCGCCATAAATAACGTGGCGGTACGTGCCGCCTTTGACCGCGCCGGCAAACGGGTCGACCGGCGTCGGGCTCGTCGCGGCTCCAGTGGTGGGCGTCGCGAGGGACGAAAGGCCGCCGCCGTCTCCGTCGTCGTCGTCGCCGCAGCCGACCAGTGCCAGGCCAGCTGTGCCAGCGAGGCCTGCACCAGCGGCGCCCAGCATGCGCCGCCTGCTCCAATGTCGATTCCAGTAGTCTGACTTCACCAAGGCGCTCCCCTGTTCCGGCGGATTTGGTTTTGGTTTGACGCTCGTTATACCGCCAGCGTTGCATATGATTCATCAATTCCTACAAATGCGCCAGCCTATAGATGTTAGGGTTTCCTGAATCATTCCATCGACTCGCGTGAATATGTTTAGCCATATGCGAAGTAAAATGTGCGTAAGCGTGTTGTCGGCCATGGAGATTGTTTGCCCCGAGCTACAAATATCGTGGATACAAAACCCTGGTTTCGTGAATGGGTGATGCCAGAACCGGGGTTGCCGCCGGCAAGTGTCCGCCTCGGAAAACAACGACGCCCGGGGCGAAATGCCCCGGGCGTCCCGAGTGTGTGCTGGGATGGCGAAGCTGATCAGGCCTTCTTCTTCCAGTAATACGGATAGGTCTCTGTGCCGGCGCCGTAGGCCAGCGTGTAGTAGTCGCCACCGTTCTGGACTTCCGGATGGTAGGCGACCCACGTCTGGCCCGCGCCGACCTGGAGCGGGATGTACCACATCTTCTGCTGGTGGTACTTCTGCGCTTCGTGATACAGGGCGACGCGCTTCTCGTCGTTCTGCTCGATTTGCTGGTCGGCGGCGAACTTCTCGAGGACCGGGTCCTTCACCTTGCCGTGATTGTTGGCGTTCTCCGTGAAGAGGCGGACGGGGTAATTGCCGACTTCCCCGAAGCCTGTCTCCAGCCCGAAGGCGACGCCCTTGAAGTTCCCGACGAACGTCTGGGTGATGTACTTGGAGTTGTAATCCTGGACGTCCGTGGTGATCTTCACCTGGCTGCCGAGGGCGGTGAGGAAGTTGAGAGTCGCCTCGGCGGAGTCATTGAAGTTCTTGCCGTAGCGGTTGGCGGTGTATTGGTAGGTCACTTCGAAGGGCTTGCTGCTCGTGAAGCCGGCCGCTTCGA